>JBEBKE010000226.1:0-3875 GCA_040079555.1 Sphingorhabdus sp.
GGCGCGTTGGAGATCCAGGTCTTGCTGCCGTTCAGCACATAGCCGCCATCCACTTTCTTGGCGGTGGTGCGCATTCCGGCAGGGTCACTGCCCGCGTCGGGTTCCGTCAAGCCGAAACAGCCGATGAGTGTGCCAGCGGCGAGGCCAGGCAAATATTTGCGGCGCTGTTCTTCGCTGCCATAAGCGTGGATGGGGTACATCACGAGGCTAGATTGCACCGATGCCATAGAGCGATAGCCTGAATCCACACGCTCGATCTCGCGCGCGATCAGGCCGTAGGCGACATAGCCCGCACCGGCACCGCCATAAGCCTCGGGGATCGTTGCGCCGAGCAGACCCGCTTTGCCCATTAACGGGAACAGTTCCGGCGCGTCGATTTCTTCACGGAATGCTTTAATGACGCGGGGTTGTAGTTCGTCTTGAGCAAAGCCGTGTGCAGCGTCGCGGATCATGCGTTCTTCTTCGGTCAATTGGTCGTCGAGCGAAAAAGGATCGGACCAGTCAAAACGTGCCAATTCGGCCATGGGAATCTCCATTCGGTGTTGGTTTGGGCGCTAGACTTTTCCGGCGCGTGAAACAAGATTCAGATGAAACTGTCCTTTGCCCTTTTTCTTCGTCATTCCCGCGAAGGCGGGAATCCATCACCCGCACTTGCGGTATACCCGGACGGCTGTGTAGTGCCTTTCGCTCAGGTGATGGATTCCCGCCTTCGCGGGAATGACGAAGTGGGAGGTTTTGATGGTTGTTTTGTCAGCAAAGGTTGCAGCGTTGCTCGGCCAATTGGGTAGCACCATTCCCAACGGCGACCTTTCAGTCCGCACCCCCATCGACGGCAGCCCAATCGGTTCCGTAACGTCCGCAACGCCAGCCCAAATCGAAACCGCTCTCGACCGCGCCCATTCCGCATTCCTTGCATGGCGGACCGTCCCTGCGCCGCGCCGGGGTGAACTCGTCCGCCAGTTGGGCAATGCGCTCCGCACGCACAAAGCCGACCTTGCCCGTCTGGTCACCATCGAATGCGGCAAGCCGATCTCCGAAGGCGAGGGTGAAGTGCAGGAGATGATCGACATTTGCGATTTCGCCGTGGGCCTTTCGCGGCAGCTATACGGGCTGACCATCGCCAGCGAACGCCCCGGCCACCGAATGATGGAACAATGGCATCCGCTGGGGCCAGTGCTGATCATCAGTGCGTTTAACTTTCCGGTGGCGGTCTGGGCATGGAATGCGGCGCTGGCGTTGGTGTGCGGCAACAGCATCATCTGGAAGCCATCAGAAAAAACGCCGCTGACCGCGCTTGCGGTGCAGGCGATATTGGACGGTGTGCTGCGTGCATTTGACGACGCGCCTGATGGCTTGTCGCAAGTTGTGATTGGTGAACGCGATACGGGTGCGGTTTTGGTTGCTGACCACCGCATTGCGTTGGTGTCGGCGACGGGCAGTACCGCTATGGGCCGGGCAGTGGGGCAGGTTGCGGCAGGTCGTTTTGCCAAATCGATCCTTGAGTTGGGCGGCAACAATGCAGCGATTGTCAGTGACAAGGCTGACCTTGATCTGGCGCTGCGGGGCGTATTGTTTTCGGCGGTGGGGACCAGTGGACAGCGGTGCACATCGCTGCGACGGCTGTTCGTCCATGATGCGATTTACGATGGTTTTGTTGCCAAGTTGAAAGCGGCGGCGGCAAGTATTCCCGTTGGCGATCCGCTGGACACCAACAATCTTGCTGGGCCTTTGATTGATGAAGCGGCATTTACGCACATGCAAACGGCTTTGGCAGAGGCGCGTCTTCTTGGCGCGGACATCAGCGGCGGCGACCGGCTGGACCAGCCCGGTGTCTATGTCCGCCCCGCAATTGTCGAAATGGCCGCGCACAACGGGCCGTGTCTGCGCGAAACCTTTGCGCCAATCCTTTATTTGTTCCGCTACACCAATTTGGCCGACGCTATTGCGCTGCAAAACAGCGTGGGTGCGGGTCTTTCCTCGTCGATTTTCTCACTCGACCTGCGCGAATGCGAACTGTTCCTGTCAGCATCGGGCAGTGATTGCGGTATCGCAAACGTCAACATAGGCACATCAGGCGCAGAGATTGGAGGTGCCTTTGGCGGTGAGAAAGAAACAGGCGGCGGGCGGGAGTCGGGTTCGGACAGCTGGAAAGCCTATATGCGCCGTGCCAACAATACGATAAATTACAGCTCCGATTTGCCTTTGGCGCAGGGTGTGAAGTTTGACCTGTAAAGTGCGGAACCTAGCAATTTTCCGCAGAATTCTGCCAAAAGCATAATGTATCCGTATGCATAGCCGTTGCTATTTTGGCCTTAGCTTCTAATGGATATGCCTTCATCCCATGAAGGAAATGCACATCGTGAAAGTCGCCGCTGACAAGCTTTTGCTCTTTGGTGCGACGGGCGATTTGGCCCAGCGCATGTTGTTGCCTTCTTTATGCGCGCTGCACGCCGATGGGTTGGTTTCTGAAAATTTGGAAATTGTCGGCACCGCACGATCCGAACATGATGATGACAGCTATCGCGCCTTTGCCCGTGATGCGCTGGAAACATTTTTGCCAGACGATCGCAAGCCAGCGATTGAGGGCTTTCTGGGGCGGCTAAGTTACCAGCCGCTCGATGCGTCCAAGCCGGATGGATTTGCCGCGCTGAGTCAAAAAGTATCGTGCAGCGAAAACGGTCTTGCTATTTTCCTGTCAACGGCGCCGTCGCTGTTTGAGCCTACCATCGCGGGCCTGTCGGCCAGCGGTCTTGCCTGTGAAAATACGCGTATCGGCCTTGAAAAGCCGCTGGGCACCGATCTGGAATCAAGCCGCCACATCAACGATGCGGTGGCCAGCGCCTTTCCCGAAGACCGGATTTTCCGCATCGACCATTATCTGGGCAAAGAAACGGTGCAGAACCTGCTGGCTTTGCGCTTTGCCAACATCTTGTTCGAGCCATTGTGGAACGCGGCGCATATTGACCATATTCAAATCACCGTGTCGGAAACTGTGGGCCTGGAAGGCCGCGTCAGTTTTTATGACGGCGCAGGCGCGCTGCGCGACATGGTGCAAAATCATATGCTGCAATTGCTGGCGCTGGTGGCGATGGAGCCGCCCTCCAGCTTTGACGCAACGGCGGTGCGCGACGAGAAAGTCAAAGTGCTGCGGTGCCTGCGCGCGATCACCCAAGGCGATAGTGTGACCGGGCAATATCGTTCTGGCGCAATCAACGGCGCAGCGGTGCCGGGCTATGACGACGAACTGGGCAAAGACAGCGACACCGAAACCTTTGTCGCGATCAAAGCGCATATCGACAATTGGCGCTGGAAAGGCGTGCCCTTTTACCTGCGGACCGGCAAACGCTTGCCCGAACGCAAGACTGAAATTGTGATCCAGTTTAAGTCGGTGCCGCATTCGATTTTTGCAGGAAAAGGTGCGCAAACGCAGCCGAACCGGTTGGTGATCGGCATTCAGCCGAAAGAAAATATCGGCCTGACCGTGATGGCGAAAGAACCGGGGCTGGATCGTGACGGGATACGCCTGCGCGAAGTGCCGCTGGATATTTCTATGCCTGATGCCTTTGCAGGCCCGAAAAAGCGTATCGCTTATGAAAGGTTGCTGCTTGATTTGATCGAGGGTGACCAGACGCTGTTCGTGCGCCGCGACGAAGTGGAGGCGCAATGGGAATGGGTTGACGCAATCCGCGCGGGCTGGGCGGAGGATGGCCTGAAGCCCAAAAACTATACCGCAGGCAGCTGGGGACCGTCGGCTGCGATTGCTCTTGCGGAACGGGATGGGGTGACTTGGTATGAATGACGCAATCCACCGCGTAACACAGCGCATCATCGAAAAGTCGCGCACCAGCCGCCAACGCTATCTCGACTTGATTGCG
>JBEBKE010000227.1:0-3842 GCA_040079555.1 Sphingorhabdus sp.
CCCAGCATGCCGTCGGCACCACCGCCACCCAAACCGCCTTCGTCGCGTTCATAATTGTTGGCGGAAAAATCGGTGTCCATCGCTTCACCGCCGGTGCCGAAATCGCCATCGTTCATCAGCTGATCGCTGCCCAGTTCTTCGGGCTTTAACGCGGGTGCTGCATCCGGTATTTCGACATCGGTCGCGGCGTCAGGCGACGCCATTTCGAGCAACGGGTTACGCTCCAGCTCCTCAGCAACATAAGCGTCAATTTCCAGCGACGATAACGCCAGCAGCTTAATCGCTTGCTGCAATTGCGGCGTCATCACCAGCGATTGCGACTGACGGAGATCGAGACGGGGGGCTAGGGCCATTTATGCGTTTCAACCAAAACCCGCATGCGGGTCACATCGTGAAACCTTCACCCAGATACAACCGCCGCACATTCGCATCGGCGACCAGTTCCTCGGGCGAGCCTGCAAACAACACTTGGCCATCATAAATGATGCAAGCGCGGTCAACGATATCGAGCGTTTCGCGAACATTATGGTCAGTGATCAACACGCCAATGCCGCGGGTTTTAAGGTCTTTTACAAGATCGCGGATATCCGAAATCGAGATTGGATCGATTCCGGCAAAGGGCTCGTCGAGCAGCATGATCAACGGGTTTGCCGCCAGCGCACGGGCGATTTCGCACCGACGCCTCTCGCCCCCAGACAATGCCATCGCGGGCGAGGAGCGCAATTTCGTCAGCCCGAATTCATCGAGCAGCTGGTCCAGCCGCGCGGCGCGAACCCCCTTATCCGGCTCTGACATTTCCAGAACCGCGCTGATATTCTGTTCAACCGTCATCCCGCGAAAGATCGAGGTTTCCTGCGGCAGATAGCCCACGCCGAGGATCGCGCGGCGATACATTGGCAGGCGCGTGATGTCGTCACCGTTCAGCATGATGCGCCCAGCATCTGGCTTCACCAGCCCCATGATCGAATAAAAACAGGTCGTCTTGCCCGCGCCATTGGGGCCGAGCAGCCCGACAACCTCACCGGGAGCGACCGACAGCGACACATCGAGCAAGACCGCCCGCTTATCATAGCTTTTGGCGATGGAGACCACAGCAAGGCCCGATGTCAGGCCTGCCTCTGTTACGGCACTTGCCGCCTTTTCATGCCGCAAATGGCCGTCGCTTGCGCTTTCCATCAATGTCATAGCCGCAGTCCATACTAAAAAGCGATTGTGTTGATTGCGTATCTATACGCCAGTTTTCGCCAAGGAAAGCTTGCTTTTCCTCAATTGGCAGGATTTGTGCATGAATGCCCCGAAATGGATTGGAATTCAGGGCGGGCCGGACCTAATTCTTGCGCTATTTAGTTTTTACGTTGCGGAACCGTAAATGTCCCAGTGACCCGACCGCCGCTGTTAGGCACTCCGGGGACAGCAGGCGCACCGCCACCATTGATCGTTGACCGACCTGAATTCAAATCGATAACAATCCGACCACCATTCAACCGGTTTGCGCCTTGCGTCAGCTGCACGTTCCCCAGCAGCGTAATCAGATCGCTATCGAGGTCATAGATCGCTGCGTTACTTGTGGCGCGCAGATCATCCTTGGTGATGGTCACCCCGCCGATCGCATCAAGCCGGTGGACATCAATTCTGCCGCCGCTTGTATAGGCCGCTGTCAATCGCGACGCCGACATCGTCAGGCCCGCTTGCGTTGCTGTGACGCCGCCGATCAGGATCACGCGGTCGGCACGATCTTGTAACTCGATTGATCCAGCGGCGAAATTAACCGGGGCTTTGCTATTATGGCCGCGAATGACCTGTGCCGGGGCCGAAACGCCAATCACTGCAGCGGTCGCCAGAAAACTGGCCGCCATGATCCCAAAGAAACTTTTGATTTGCGTCATAGGCCTCATCTAATCGCCCCTTGGTTGATTTGCAAATGTGCGCCGCCTTCGAGCCGCACGATGCGTGCCTCGGCATCGGCTGTCATGCGCGCCGCGTTGAAAGTGCCGACGCGTGTTGAACCGCTAACAGGGCCAAAACTCTGCATCGTCTTTGGCTTTAGCAAGAATTCAACATTGCTTGCGACCAGCGTAAATCCGTCACCGCTGGCAAAGGACAACGGCCCCTCGACCAGGATTTTCTCGGTCTTCATGTCATAGGTGCCTTGGCCCGCCGATAAAGTCGCTGGGCCATTGTCCATCACCAGGCGGCCAGACAGATCGGTCATCCGCAAGATCGGATCAGCGGAGCTTTTCTGCACCGCACTGCCTGCACTCAACGAAAATGGCCGACCCTTGCTGTCTTCGCCGCGATACAGCGCATTGCCCACGCGCATCCGTTCTTTGGCTAGATTGACTTCGTCTTTTGCCAAAACAAAGCTCATTTCCTGTGTGTTGGAAAAGGGACTAAACGCTAGCACCGCCAGCAATGCGCCGATCACGCTGGGCAACGCGACCCGCAGGAAGCGAACCAAGCGATCATGCCGACCGCCGGGTAGGGCAAATTTCTGCCGCGCTGTGCGCTGAATGTCGGCCTGTACGGACATATTGTGACCTATGAATTCACGCCGGTGAACAGAACGTGACGCTTAGCTATGCGCAAAAATATCCTGCTCGGGCCAACCGATAATGTCGAGCCGCGCACGATAGGGAAGGAAATCAAAGCAAGCCTGCGCTATTTCGCGGCGACCTTCGCGTTCCAAGCGAATTTCAAACTCGTCCCTCAACCGGTGCAAAAACCGCACGTCGCTGGCCGCATAATCCTTTTGCGCCTCGCTTAGCACCGGGCCGCCCCAGTCGCTGGATTGCTGCTGCTTAGAGATGTCGATCCCCAGCATTTCCTTGACCAGCTCTTTCAACCCGTGCCGATCAGTATAGGTGCGGACAAGGCGCGAGGCGATTTTGGTGCAGAACACGGGCTGCGCCACGACCTTCAAATAATACTCAATCGCAGCCAGATCGAATCGGCCAAAATGGAACAGTTTCACGCGGCTGGTATCGGCCAAAATGCGCCGCAAATTGGGTGCCGCATAATCGCTATCGGCGGCGAAGCGCACGAGGTGTTCATCGCCGCTGCCATCGGAAATTTGCAACAGGCACAGCCGGTCACGCGGCGTTATCAACCCCATGGTTTCGGTGTCGACGGCCAGCGCGCTTGTGCCTTCTAACACGCCATCGGGCAGGTCGCCTTCGTGCAAAAAAACGCTCATGCTGACAGGACTTTTGAATAAATTTTGCTCATGCTCTGCCCCCTGCCCTAAGCCCTGCAATATGGCAAGTTTACGCTTTGCAATATTTGCTAGGGAGTTGGCTGTGGATAATGTATAGGCCGAGTCTGCAAAGCATATGGCAATGCGCGGGAAATGCGGGATTTTCGCCCGAATCTGCATGGAACGACGACGATGGGCGAGAAGAAAGTAAAAGTTCAGACATGAGTTTTAGTGATAAGCGTCGTGGCCGTGGCCGTGACAAACGTGATCGTTTTGGCGACGACAGTTTTGAATCCCCCTCGTTCCCCGGCGAAATTCGCGGTGGAAACGACCGCGGTGGAAATGACCGCGGCGGCGGTGGTGGCGGTTACCGCGGCGGTGGCGGCGGTGGATTTGGCGGCGGTGGCGGTGGCGGAAGCTACGGCGGCGGCGGTGGTTTCCGCAGCGGCGGTGGCGGCGGATTTGGTGGCGGCGCACCGCGCGCTCCATCCATGCCAGCTCAAGTCGTAGGCTCTGGCAAGGGCATCGTAAAATTCTTTAACAATCAAAAAGGCTTTGGCTTCATCCAGTGTGATGAACAGCCCGATGATGTTTTCGTGCACATCAGTGCGGTCGAACAGGCTGGTCTGACCGGCTTGGCCGAAGGCCA
>JBEBKE010000228.1:0-3775 GCA_040079555.1 Sphingorhabdus sp.
ACTTAACCCCCAATTACGCGCATGAGTTTGGGGGTTAAGTAAAGTGTCACCGTAATCCCCAGAGTCAATTAAGGGGTTTAGGTGTGTGTCACCGTAATTTCCGGGCAAGACCATGCGGGGAAGGCGCGCCATATCCGCAAATTACCCCCGCCGCAGGGTAGAGTCAATTTGGGGGTTTAGGTGTGTGTCACCGTAATTCGCCACCGTAATTCTCGTAATTCAAAGTGTAACCGTAATTCATCACCGCAATTCGTAACTCATCCAAATTTGTCGATCAAAATTTTAAAATCCGAAATATCTATATATGAATCTGAATTAACATCATAACCTGCAAATGTGTTCTCAATTTCACTAACGGTGATCTGATCACCGTCATATAGATTGGTAGACTTCGAAAACTCTTTCAATGTCAGTTTGCCATCTCTATCTTCGTCATGCAAACTTATAAATTTTTCCGCATCATTAATTGTATCAAACTTTCCAATTCTTGCGCCCCGTTGCCACTGATCTCCAACGCCATCAGTATATTTGGCACACGCCGTCGACAATAATGCGAGAGACATTAATACAGCATGCTTCATTTTCGACCTCATTCGCCAGGCAAATTCCTACCTATGGACACTGTAACAGTTGTATCCCTCTGAGTATTCCATACAGGGGTAATGCGAATTCCGCCTCCCGAAGCAATATGGGCAATTACGGTGACACACACCTAAACCCCTAATTGGCTTTCGGCTTTGGTCCGCGCTTGCCTGGGGCCAGCGGCTTGCCGGTCAGCTCGGCCATCTGCTCGAGCCAATGTGGCGAGCCGATGGGCCGTCCGGTTGTTTCCGCCTTGCGCAGCGCTGCATAAGCAAAGGCTTCATCGAACTCCTCGCCGAGGAAGGCATGAAAGTCGCCGGTCCGCTCGAGGGCCGGAGCCACCGTTACCACATGGTCGTCGCACCCCGCAATCAGTGCCCGGGTGCTCGACCATGGCCAGTCCTCCGCCCGCTCGACCAGCCGCGCCCGCACCGGGTTCAGCGCGATATAGCGCAGCGCGGCGACCAAATGCTGCTCATCCATCGCCACCGAAGCGAACCGCCCTTGCCACAGATGACCCGTCACCCGCATCCGCGCGTTGACATAGCCGGTATAGCGCCCATGCAGATCGCGAAAGGTCCGCCCCAGCCCGTCCTCATCACGCGGAACCGCGAGAATGTGTACATGGTTGGGCATCAGGCAATAGGACCACACTTCGACACCATAGCGCGCCGCCGCTTGCGCCAGCAGATCGAGGTAGAGCGCATAGTCGCCATCCTCGAAGAACGTGCGCTCACGCCTATTGCCCCGCTGCGTCACGTGATGCGGGAGCCCGGGCAAGACCATACGGGGAAGACGCGCCATAACCGCAAGGCTACCCCGCGGCATGACAGAGTCAATTAAGGGGTTTAGGTGTGTGTCACCGTAATTTCCATAGCGATTGATCGCAATCACGTTGCCGCCTGCGTCCGAGACGCTCACCACGCTGCCGCGCTCGTCCGTGTGCAGCCAGCGCCGGTCGGCGGTGCCAGGCCCCTCGTACCAGACGATCGGTTCGTCGGTGCCGGGGCCGGGGACATAGCGGCGCAGGAACGTGCCGGTGGCGGTAACCTCGCCCAGCAGCGCACTGCCGGAATAGCTGAAGCGGGTGGTCAGCCCTTCGGAAATCCCCGCCGTCTTCAGCCGCCCGACCGGATCGTAGGTAAACACCGATGACACCAGCGAGCTGACCTTCCGGTAGGTGAGCTGGAGTTACGGTGGCAGCTTAGTTAACCCCCAATTACGCCTATGAGTTTGGGGGTTAAGTAAAGTGTCGCCGTAATTCTAAAGTGTCACCGTAATTCGGTAATTCGTGTGTCACCGTAATTCCGACCGTAACCGCGTAACCGCATTACTTGACAATATAACCGACAAAATACAAAAATATAAATAATAACACGGCGAGCGCTATCGAGATGTTACGCCCAAGCTTGCCAGCCAGCTTCGGCCCGACAAAGGAATTGATAAGCATGTCAATCAAATTTGCCAACATCTTATCCTCCATTTCCGGCTTGACATGCTTGTTTTACAGCGGAAGTTGCGGAACTAGTGACCATTCCTGTCAACGCACCTCCCGCCGCTGCTACGGGAACGCCTTCAGGTCCAGTCAGTACCAGCGCACGCGCCCCGCCTTGAGCAGCCCCTCTAACAGCACCCCTTACCCCGGCCCGAGCCGTTTCGCCTGCGGAAATTGATCCTGTTCCAGCAACACAGCGCTTTGCATATTGCTTAGCCTTCTCTGCCTGATCGACAAGCCCAGTGGCCAAGGATTCTAAAACTTCCCTCCAACCCATCACTCCCGGAGTTCGTTCCAAAACGGCATTCCACGCATCGCCGCCAATGGAAGTACACCCGCTACCCCAGTTGCACGGGTCTGTATGCCCTCGTCCGTTGACGTCGATACCGCCGGGAACGGGGCCGCAGCCACCAACGGTCAAACACACAAGCCCGGTAGGATCCGTCGCATTCACCGGATCCCCGCCCACATAATTATACCAGTTCAGCCCATCGCCATACCCGATCGGATCGGTCTGCATGAACCGTCCGAGGGTGGGGGAGTACATCCGGGCCTTGTAGTAATACATCCCAAGCTCCGGCAGCCAGGCCTGGCCGGTGTACTGAAACCGGCCGAGGTTGGTGGCGGCGGGCACACCGTACTCGTCATAGCGGTTGATCGCAATCACGTTGCCGCCCGCGTCCGAGACGCTCACCACCGAGCCGCGCTCGTCCGCGTGGAGCCAGCGCCGGTCGGCGGTGCCGGCCCCCTCGTACCACACCAGCGGCTCGTCGGTGCCCGGGCCGGGGACATAGCGGCGCAGGATGGTGCCGATGGAATCGTGTTCGGTCGCCAGCATTCCGCCGATGTAGCTGAACCGCTTCTTGATATTGACCGGCATGGTGATCGCGCTGAGGCGGCCGATGGGATCGTAGCCAACGCTGGTCGCCGTGGCCGCTCCCGGCGGGAGCAGCGACACCAGCTGGTTGAGGCTGTTGTAGCCATAGGTGGTGGTCTGGACCATATCGACCCCGGTCGCCGACGTCGCCAGATTTCCGCGCAGATCATAACCGAACGTACTGTTCGTCGTCGTCGTCCCCGAGACCGAGGCCTGCGTGGTCAGCTGGTTCAGCCCGTTTGCACCCAGCGTCCGCGCGGCATTGTAATGCCCGCCCCAGGCATAGGCATCGTTGTTGCGGCCTGCTTCCTTCAGCTGCCCCGCAGGGTTGTAGCCATAGCCCCAGCCCACGTCGTTCGCCGTGCCCGGGAAGTCATGCCCGATGCTCTGCAGGCGGCTGGCCGTGTCGTACCCGATCCCGGTGTTGTTCCCGTTGCCCCGCACGATCCCGGTCCGCCGCCCCAGGCTGTCATAGGAATACTGCGCCAGCACCCCCGCGCCGCTGGTCGCGCCGTTTTCCCGGATCGCGGTGACGTTGCCAATCGCGTTGTAATCGTAGTTGACGTAGAAATTGTCCGGCCAGACCAGCAGGTTCAGCCGCCCGGCCGCGTCATAGCCCTTGCCGTAAATACCCAGCGGGCTCGATTCGCCCGTCTGACGCCCCAGTGCGTCAATTTAGGGGTTATTGCACCTGTCACCGTAATTCCCTGTCACCGTAATTCCAAGACCATACGGGGAAGACGCGCCATAACCGCAAGGCTACCCCCGCGGCATGACAGAGTCAATTAAGGGGTTTAGGTGTGTGTCACCGTAATTAATTA
>JBEBKE010000229.1:0-3723 GCA_040079555.1 Sphingorhabdus sp.
CAATGGTCGCACGCGCCAATGGCGTCGGCCCGAAATTGGCGAGCCGGATTGTGAATGAGTTGAAGGATAAGGTCGGCGCGCTCGCGGGGCTTGGCGGCGACGCAAGGCTGGCGGCGGCTGGTGGCGGTTCGGGCGGCCATGCGAGCGACGCGGTGTCGGCGCTGACCGGCCTTGGCTTCAAACCCGGCGAGGCGGGGAGCGCAGTGGCGCAAGCGGTTGAGGAACTGGGGGCCGATGCGACATTGGATGCGCTGGTTAGGCTGGCGTTGAAGAGGGCGGCGAAGTGAGGAAACGCTGCCCACTGTTCCTATTCTCCGCTTTAAGCTTGGCTTACCCTGCCACAGCATTGGCCTGTTCGCCTCCAGACCCAGATAGAACATACGTAGGTGCGTCCGTGACAAGTCTGAAACCCGCGCAAAATCCACCAAAGGGCGCGATACAGCTGAAGGTCAATGTGGCAAATCGACAGCAAATATGGCAAGAACACACTTCTGCTGGCAAAGTCACATTACCAGTTAAAGAGGTCCTAAACGGGCAGTTTTCTGCTCCCTCCATCCGTCTGAATACCACCAATGTGGATGGCTGCAACTCGTCGTTCGAACCGTCGCAGGGAGAAGCTTATATTACTGTTCTTCCAATGGAATATTCTGATGGGGAAGCAATATTAGATCGGCAAGGTGCACCGGAGTTTGGCGCGATATTTTATGTAGACACCCTAGGTTACGTTTTGGAAGATAAAAAGGAACCAGAATTTGGGGAATACAGCGAGCTGCAGCGGTATTCGTTTCATGATTTAGAGCGACTTCACTGTCTTCATAGCACCGGACAATTTGATACCGATTTGTCCGATGAAATCTGGCGACGGTGCGTTGCACCCGGTGAGTATCTTGAGCTTGATTGTGATAACAGCACGGTAGGTAAACTGGTTTGTAAAGAAAGCGATGAAACCAACGACCGCCCATTAGAGTTGCGTCGAGGATATAGTTTTTGGGGTCAGTATGGTGCAGCAGTTGTTTTGTCTCTGCTCACAATTTCCGTCTGCTTCGGCCTGGGCTATGTTATACTTAGAAGAAAGTTGGCGGCATCATGACTGACGACCGCATTACCACCCCTGACAAACGGCCAGAGGACATCGACGCGGCTCTGCGCCCAAAAACCCTGTCCGAATTCATCGGCCAACAGGCGGCGCGGGAGAATTTGCGCGTGTTTATTGAGGCCGCAAAATCGCGCGGAGATGCGCTCGATCATGTGTTGTTTTTCGGTCCGCCGGGGCTCGGCAAAACCACGCTGGCGCAGATTGTGGCGAAGGAAATGGGGGTTGGTTTTCGCGCTACCTCTGGCCCTGTCATTGCCAAATCGGGCGACCTTGCGGCGCTGCTGACCAATCTTGAGGATGGCGACGTCCTGTTCATTGACGAAATCCACCGCTTGAGCCCCGTGGTCGAGGAAATCCTGTATCCCGCGATGGAGGACCGTGCGCTGGATATCATGATCGGCGAAGGGCCATCGGCGCGGTCGGTGCGGATTGATTTGCCTGCCTTCACTTTGGTCGGAGCGACCACGCGTGCCGGACTGTTGACCACGCCTTTGCGTGACCGTTTTGGCATTCCGGTGCGGCTGAATTTCTATACGCATGACGAGCTGGAGCTGGTGGTGACCCGCGCCGCGCGGCTGCTCGATCTGGGCATAGCGCCCGATGGTGCGCGCGAGATTGCAAAGCGGGCGCGGGGTACGCCGCGGATCGCCGGACGGTTGCTGCGCCGCGTGCGTGACTTTGCCAATGTTGCGGGTGAGACTACCGTCACCGCCAAAATTGCCGATAGCGCGCTGAACCGGCTTGAGGTTGATCATCTGGGGCTGGACGCGATGGACCGGCGCTATCTGATGATGATCGCCGACATTTATCGCGGTGGGCCGGTGGGGGTCGAGGCGCTGGCGGCGGGGCTTTCGGAACCGCGTGATACGATTGAGGATGTGGTCGAGCCCTATCTGCTGCAACTGGGTCTGATCGCGCGGACGGCGCGGGGGCGTGCGCTGAACGGGCCGGGCTGGAAACATCTGGGGCTTAATCCTCCTGCGGGTGCGCAGGATGGGTTGTTCGATAAGTGAAAATGATGAGGGCAAGCCCGCAAGCGGACTTGCAAGGCGGGAAGGAAATAAGAAGGGAAAATCGGATTTTCTACTTACCGCCTTCTTTCCTTTCCGCCTTGCGTAGCCTTGGCAACGCCTAAAAATAGCTGACCACATGAGTCATATTGACGACCAACCGAGTGCGGAAAGCTTGAAGCCCCTTTTCGCAATGCGCCGCAACCGGTAAGTCCGACTTTCATGACTGCTCCTCAACCCTATCAAGGCCATTTTGACGGCCACCAGCACCATTTCGCGGTGCGGGTCTATTTTGAGGACACCGATTTTTCGGGCGTCGTCTATCACGCGCGCTATCTGCATTTTATGGAGCGCGCGCGGTCTGACATGCTGGCGCGGTTGGGAATCGATCAGCGCGGGGCGCATCATGCGGGGAACGGCGCTTATGCCGTGACCGCAATGGACATGAAATTCCGTAAACCTGCGCATTTTGACGACGCGTTGCTTGTGACGAGCATTGCCACCGCTGTTCGCGGGGCGAGTTGCGATATTCATCAAACAGTCAGCCGCGATGGTGAAACGCTGGTAACGGCATCGGTAAAGGCAGCGTTCGTCGCCCCTAATGGTCGTCCGGCGCGGCAACCGGCGGAATGGGTAGCCGCGTTTCGTTCCGTCATTAAAGCCGAATAAATTGAGAGAATAAGGACGTTTATGGACCTGTTGATTTTAACCCAAAGCAGCGGCGGGCTATCGATTGCCAAGCTGTTTATGGACGCCGATTGGGTGGTGAAGGCCGTGATCGTCGGGTTGGTACTAGCCAGCATCTGGTCGTGGACGATTATTGTTGGTTTCCTGTTCCGGATCAGCAAGATCAACGACGAAACGTCAAAGTTTGAGGCCGATTTTTGGAAGTCCAATGACATTGATGGCTTTCACAATGACCGCGGCAAGACTGAACTGCCGGTGGCGCGCGTGTTTGCCGCGGGCGTTGCCGAATGGCGGCGTTCGACCAATGGTAAAAGCATCGACCGTGCGGGAACGCGCGAGCGTTTGGCGACGGCAATGGACGCAACGATTGCAGCGGAGATGGATAAGCTTGCCAATCGGCTGAACTTTTTGGCGACCACCGGATCGGTCGCGCCATTCGTTGGACTGTTCGGAACCGTCTGGGGGATTATGAGCAGCTTTGTGGCGATTGGTGTTGAACAGAATACCAGCCTTGCCGTTGTTGCCCCCGGCATTGCCGAGGCGTTGTTTGCAACGGCTATCGGCCTGTTCGCGGCGATCCCTGCAGTCATCTCCTATAACCGTTTTTCGCACCGGCTGAACCAGCACGAGGCGCGGCTTGGTCGTTTTGCCGATGGCTTTCACGGCACGTTGAGCCGCGAGTTGGAGCGGGAGGCCTAGGCGATGGCCATGAACTTTCAATCCGGTTCAGGCGGTCGCCGTTCGCGGCGGGGTAACCGGCGTGCACCGATGGCGGACATCAACGTCACCCCCTTTGTTGATGTCATGCTGGTGTTGTTGATTATCTTTATGGTCACTGCGCCGCTGCTCGTTTCGGGCGTGCCGATTGATTTACCCAAAAGCCGCGCGAAGCAGATTGAACTGCCAGAGGCTCCGCTCGACGTGACGGTG
>JBEBKE010000230.1:0-3707 GCA_040079555.1 Sphingorhabdus sp.
TCGCGGGTGATACCGGCATTGTTGACCATGATGTCGATGGGGCCAAATTCATCCTCGATAGCGGCACAAGCATCAAGGCACGCGGTATGATCGCCCACATCCCATTTCCGCACTTCAATGCCGGTCCGGTCAGAGAAAGCCTTTGCTGCATCATCATTGCCGCCATAATTGGCAATGACGCGGCGGCCCTTTTCCTGAAGCTTCATGCTGATAGCCTCTCCAATACCCCGCGTACCGCCAGTTACCACTGCAATGCGTGTCATGCTCTCTCTCCTATGTTGCCAGACCGACTTGCGTTATCCGCCTGATTTAACACTGGCATAGCCAGAGTCATTATGGGCGACAAGTTGACGCAAACGTCAGCGTAGCGGCGGTCAGACCCAGCCAGAGAGCTCGTTTCGGATCAGCGTTTCCAGCATATCCATTCCGACCGCGCTGTCGTTTAGGCATGGTAAATACGCAAAGTCAGTTCCGCCGGCTTCGATAAACTGCGCGCGCCCCTCCATCTGCAACTCTTCGAGCGTTTCGAGGCAGTCCGAGGCAAATCCCGGTGCGAAAATGGCGACTTTGCGTTTGCCTTCCTGCGCCAGACGCTCCAGCGTTTTATCGGTCGCAGGCTCCAGCCATTTTGCGGGGCCAAAGCGCGATTGGAACGAAACCGTCAATTCCTTGCCCATTGCCTCGGACAAAAGCCGCGCGGTTTTGCGGCAATGGCAATGATAGGGATCGCCAAGGTCGAGCGTGCGCTGCGGCATCCCGTGAAAGCTGGCGATTATCGCATCAGGGATGAAATCCAGCTTTGCCAAACCCGCCTCAACCGAGGGTTTCAGCGCCTGAATATGGACCGGATCATCATAATAAGGCGGCAGCGTGCGGATCGCGGGTTGCCAGCGCATCGCAGCAAACGACCGGAACGCCTCGTCCTGCACCGTAGCGGTCGTTGCGCCTGAGTATTGCGGATAAAGCGGCGCGATCAGTATACGTTCGCAACCAGCCGCTTTCATGTCCGCCAACACATCACCAATCGCGGGCGCGCCATAACGCATCGCGTAACGCACATCGGTGTGTTCGCGCATCCGCGCCGCAAGCGCCTCTGTTTGCGCGATTGTGTGAAAGGCCAAAGGCGAGCCTTTATCCGTCCACACCTTTGCATAGTTCGCCGCCGACTTTTTCGGGCGGGTATTCAAGATAATGCCGCGCAAAATCGGCTGCCATAGCAAAGGCGGTATCTCGACAACGCGCCGGTCGGACAGAAACTGTTTCAGATAACGGCGCACGGCACCGGTTGTCGGGGCCTCTGGCGTGCCTAAATTAACAAGCAATACGCCTATTTTCGGCGGCGCAACTTTCGGGTGATCGGTTGGTAACAGAGTCAAAATCCACTTGATAATAACGGCAGGTCACGAAGCCGCAGACCCGCCGCAGAAAACAGCGCATTGGCAACCGCCGGGGCAACCGCCGCAACGCCCAATTCGCTAACCCCGCCAGGGGTTTCTTTACTGCGGACGAATTCAACTTCGATCTCTGGCATATCGCCAAGTAGCGGCAGGTCAATATCGCGAAAACGCCGTGCCAAGGGCATGCCCTTTTCGTAACTGGTGCTTGATCCCAAGGCCTGAGCCAGCCCGAAAACGATCCCGCCCTCTATCTGTTGCCGGGCCAATTCCGGGTTTATTAGGCGCCCACAATCGACCATCGCCGAAATGCGGTCCACCCGGACGCCGCTGTCATCGGTGCGCGCTGTGGCGACAACCGCGATATGACTGCCGTACATGCTGTGACAAGCAATGCCCCGTCCGCTACCCCCTGCTCCGCCATCCCAGCCGGACAGCGCCGCAACACCCGTCAAACACCGCGCCAGCCGCGTTTGCCCGACCAGCATCTGCATCCGGTAGGACAAAGGTTCCACGCCCGCCGCATGAGCGAGTTCATCGACGAACGATTCGATGAAGAACGTCGTGTAACTATGCGCATTGCCGCGCCACAGGCCCGTGGGTAGCGACAGGTTCACCGGAAAATGCGCGACGGCGATATTGGGAACGGCATAAGGCGGGATTGCCCCATCGAGCGCCAAGGGATCAGCATCGCCGCGTACCGAGGCAATGGCTGCGTGCGCGCTTTCGCCGCTTAGCCGCTTCATCTGTTGCCGCGTGGTGGCGGGGACTGCAATTTTGATCGACAACCCCTGCACGCGGCCCGCGATATCTATCGTCCCAGTCAGCCGCGCGAGCGCCGGTGGCCGCACCATATCGCGCATGAACTCCTCTGGGCGCGACCAGATCAATTGCACCGGGCGCTCGGCCTGTTTGGCAAGCACAGCGACCTGTTCAGCAATCAGCGAGTCGAGGTTACGCCCGAAACTGCCGCCAGCCTGCATGGGGATTAACGTCACATCGTCAGTCGAAATGCCAATCGCGTTTGCCGCTGCTTTGCGCGCCGATTCGGGTGCTTGACTTGCCAACCACAGAGTCAGCTTTCCGTTGCTATACTGCGCCGTCGCGCTGCGCGTTTCGATGGGCGCGTGCAAAGCTGGGGCCACGGCATATTGCCCCTTAAACACCCGCGTGCCAGCGGCCTTATCAAGCGTCGCCTCAAACGATCCCTCGCCATGAATGCGGTGGCCTTTGCCCTCGCTCAACATCTTGTCGAGCGTCGCGTTCATGATCGCACTTTCAGGCATTTTCCCGGTCGTTTCAAACACCGGCGATACAGCATCCAGCGCGCGGTTGGCCGCCCACCAGTTCGTACCCAGCGCCGCGACCCAGCGGTCTGTCTTGATCAGCTTTACAAAGCCTTTGATATTGGCCGCGCCTTTAACGTTCAATGATTTCAGTGTGGTATCGCCAATCGGTCCTGCCCGGACCGACGCGTACAGCATATCGGGAAGGCGGATGTCGCCCGCAAAATTGGCACTGCCGTCAACCTTTGCCGCGACGTCCAGCCGCACCGCTTCTTTGCCCGACAGACCGTTAAGCGGAGACGCGCGCAAGGGTACAGGGTCAGGCACGTCATAGTCGGCGGCTTCGGCAACGAGTTCGGCAAAGCTCAGCTTTTTCTTACCGAACGTAACAAAGCCGTTGGCGGCTTCACACGCTTCCCAATTGGTGTCCCATCGCAAAGCGGCAGCTTGGCACAACAACACCCGGGCGGCAGCACCCGCCATCCGGCACGGCATTTCAAACTGTCGGATAGACGTCGATCCCGCAGTGATCATAAACGCGTTACGCTGCGCCCAATCGTCGCTGATGCTATCGGCCATTTCGCCGCCAACCGATGCCGAAATGCTGGAGGGTAGCATTGCAGCGCGCCATTCGCGGACAAACGTCTGATTGGCAAATTCTGGGCTGGCCAGGGCGGGTTGCACAGCGACCGTTCGCCAATCGGCGCCTAGCTCACCCGCGACGATCTGCGCCAGCGCGGTATAGATACCCTGCCCCATTTCGCTTTGCGGAACAGCGATGGTGATCGTGCCATTCTCGGCGATTTTCAGCCAGCTGCCAAAACCATGTTCGCCTTTGCCGACGGGCAGATTCGTGCGATATTGGCGCGGCCATGCCTGCCATGCGACAACCAGACCAAGGCCCAATCCGCCACCGATCAACAGGTTGCGCCGTGACAGGCCTTCGCTCATGCAGCCAGACCCCCGCCATCGAGCCAATCGCACACTTTGCGAGCAATGTCCGCATAGGCCGTTCCTATCGGTCCAT
>JBEBKE010000231.1:0-3681 GCA_040079555.1 Sphingorhabdus sp.
GGATGGGAAGGGGGTGCGCGGCGGGTGTGGGGAGTGTTGCACCTGTCAGCGCAACCGCGACCCCGGGGACATGCTATTGCGTGTCCCCGACCAAGCGATTTGGTTCGTGCAGGGAAATGGCTGGTGGATCAGATTACACCATGCTCGCGCAGCCAATCGGCCAGTTCATCTTCGCCAAGCTCGCCGGCGGCAAGCGCCTGGATAGCCACCACCAGTTCGGCATCGCTGGCCTTCAGCGCAGCACCGTTGAGCATCAGGAATGTTTCCATCACCACCGCCGCCATGCGCTTGTTGCCATCGCCGAACGGGTGATTGCGCGCGATTCCGAAGCCATAGGCCGCTGCCAATGCGGCGAGATCGGGTTCGCCATAAAGCGACAGATTGCGCGGCCGCGCCATCGCACTGTTGAGCGCGCTGGCATCGCGCACCCCGGGCGGACCGCCATGCTCGGCCAGCTGCTCGCCATGCGCCGCCTCGGCCACCGTGGTGGCAATCCAGATCCATTGTCTGGACAAGCTACTTCGCCAATTCGCGCAGCGCCCGCTTGCGCCGCGCCATCACCGCACGCGCAGCGGCCATCTGCGCTTCGAAATCCGGTTCTTCGGCCGAAAGCTCAATCCCGCGCGGGGTGGTCACCAGCGACAGCGAATCCCCAACCTCAGCGCCGAGATGGGCCAGCACATCCTTGGGCAGGATGACCCCGGCGGAATTGCCGATCTTGGTGATCTTGAGCGGTGCGTTCATACGGGCGTTATAACGGATTTTGTGGGTGAAGGCAAGGTGCGGGGAGTTTCGGGGGTTTGTAAACTGTCACCGTAACCCCGCGACCCCGGGGACATGCTATTGCGTGTCCCCGACCAAGGGAGCGAAACCATGATCTCGATTGTGCCTACGCTTCGAGTTCAAGAGGGTACTCATCGTAAGTTCGCCCGTGCAGTTCTCTTCCCGCCGCCTTCTTGTTTCTGCCTCCCCACTGCTTGAAGAAGAAGGCAACATCATCGCGCCGACAAATCTCAAAGAGCCGATCGACCCATTCTTCATCCATTGGCCGCGCTCGCGGGCCAGATTCACCGCCAACTATCGCCCAGTGAATGCCAGTCAGATTGATTTCCGCGATCCTGCCGATCAACGGCTCAAACGAGATGAACAGCGTTGCTCCCTTAATCTCCCTCAGATGCGCGACCCGGTCGGTGACTTCCGCATTCTCAACAGAAGTCCCGACCCAGACGTTAGTCAAAACCTTGATAAGCCCATCAGAGAAGAGCTTCGCCATGCGATCTGGACGTTTGGTCAAAACCTGAAAGTGATGCTGAGGGCATTCCTCCATGACTTCCCATACGCGCTGGATGAATGCTGTAGGGACATCTTCATGGAAGAGATCAGACATTGAGTTCACGAAAATGCGCTTTGGCCTGCGCCACTCAATCGGGGCCACCAAACTCCCGGGATCGATGTTCACCCGACCAGTCCAAACATAACGATCACCACTCTTCCGAGTGGTTCCAGTGTATTTGTCATGACCCATTGCCTGAAGACGGGCCGCCATGCGCATCGCATAACAATTGGAGCAGCCTGCGGATGCGATCGTACAACCCGCTACCGGATTCCACGTTACGTCGGTCCATTCAATTTCAGATTGACCTGCCATTACGCCAGAACCGCCTTCGCCAACTTAGCGGCAAGAACCGCCTTGTCGCTCGGATTAGCCCAAGCGAACATCAATGAGAACTCTTGAATGCCATTCCGCCCTAAGGGGAGCGCCTCGTCAAGGACCCGACTACCGAAAGCGAGGCCAATCCGTTCCTTCGCTACCTTCTCGAACCAGGCTATATCTACTGCACGCTTAGAGCGAAACCGTGGCTGGTTGAAAAGGTCGGACGAATGCTCCTCAATCACTGCAGTCTTACGCCACTCGTTAGTGCCCAACGCTGCATCGACCCTTGGACCACCATCAGCGTTGATTTGGCCTTCTCCTGAGACCTGTCGATACATCGCAAAAACGGGCACTAGATACCACAAGTCAACCGCCCCAGTTTTGCCGAGCAGGGTAAGTGTTTCGTAGTCGATCTGGAGTCCGAACGGATCGAGAAAGACAACCGCGCGCGTGTTCTTCCAATTCTGTGAACGGCAAAGATCCCGAAGCATCTCGTTCGCGTCCAACTTGGTTATCGTGACACGCTCACTCAGGTGGGGAAAGTCCCGCGCGATTGAATCTCGCAAGGAGGCGACATTGCTCTCTTTGAGATCATTCAGATAATAACGGTGAAACGGTGGCTTCACGCCCAAGGCCCTAATGGCTGAACCCACGATGATTTCATCAGTGTCTGCGACTGGACGAGCAAAACCGTCCAGCAGTGTCTGCCCATTGTCATCGCCCTCGAGAGCGGACTTCGGGACCGATGATCCGGAACCAGCACAAGCATCAACATACAGTAACTCGAACGGCTGGAACTTCAGCGCAGTCGCATATGCCTGAAGGTACTTCTGAACGGTTTCGAGCTTCTGGATTGTGTGACGATCACCGAACTGTTGCGCTTCCACTATCATTCTCCGCGAACATAGAGTGAACGATAATGAAGTGTGCCAGTACAATCAACTAATTCTTGCCTGAGATGCGATGATCCTGTTTCCGGGGGTGATACGGGTGGTGTCGGTGGAGTAAACAAAACCCAAAAATGCTCAAGGTCACAGAGGCAAGCCAAGAGCGAGGCGGGATGAATCTCGAACCGTTGACCGAACTGCGCGACAAAGTTTGAATTACGGTGACAGGTCCGTAAACCCCCACACTTCTCAGCGAACTAGACCTTCAGCCAAGTGCGCCACTGAGTTTACCCAACCACCCGCACCAGCACCATCCGGTTCCGCACCAGCCATTCATCCTTGGCATCATCGGCAAAATCAACCTGCTTCTCGGTCGTAACCCGATCCCCCGCCCGCGTGGTCACTTCGCGGATGCGGGCCGGGCGGTCGTCGTCGCGGCCCTCGACCTCGGAGACCAGCACCCAGTGCGCGGCGTCGGTTCCGGCTTCGAGCCGCAGCTTCGCCTCTTCGTGTTCGGCGGGGCGGCCGGCGCGGTAGGTGCCGGAATATTCGGTGGTTCCGTCCTTGGCGAGCAGGCTGACCGAGGTGATCCAGACCGTGCCCACCTTGGGACCATCGTCATACGCGCTGGTGCGGATCTGGGTGAGGCCGTCGCCGACAATTGCGATGCTGGTCTTGAAGGGGATGCCTTGCCACTTGCCCGACTGATAGTCGCGGTATTGCAGTTCGGCCTTCCATTCCCCCGCGAGGCTGGCGCGGGCCTGGGCGACGGTGAGCGCTGGCGCGACGTTCTCCGCGCCCGCGCCGCTCGCCAGCGCGAGCAGCAGCGCGCCCGCCAGCGTGGCGGCCCTAGTCATGTTCGCGGTCCCCCGCGCCCATATACAGCTCCCGCCCGGTCGCGTCATAGACCTTGCTCATCTCCGCCATCCCGGCCTCGGCTTCGGCCTCGGTGAGTGGGGCGGGTGCCCCTCCACCATGCTGCGCATGGTCCCCCTCCCCGTTTCGGGGAGGATTTGAGAGGATAAACGTATCGGCGTTCTGGTTCTGCAGCCGAGCGAACTCGCGCACTTCCTGGCTGATCTTCATCGAGCAGAACTTGGGCCCGCACATCGAGCAGAAGTGCGCGGTCTTGGCGCCTTC
>JBEBKE010000232.1:0-3617 GCA_040079555.1 Sphingorhabdus sp.
AGAGAGATTTTGGCGTGTGTCTTCATATCGACAAAGCCGTAAACCACTTGCACGCCGGACCGTTCAAGCTGCGAGGCCCAATGCAGGTTTTGCTCCTCATCAAAGCGTGCTTTTAGCTCAACGACGGCGGTGACTGACTTGCCCGCCTCTGCAGCATCACACAACGCGCGGATCACAGCCGATTGTTTGCCCGCGCGGTACAGCATCTGCTTGATCGCCACGACATCGGGGTCAGCGGCGGCCTGTTCCAGAAAAGCGAGCACCACCTCAAAGCTTTCATACGGATGATGGACGACCAAGTCCTTTTGCCGGATCGCGGCAAAGCAATCGCCGTCATGCTCCAATATGCGTTCAGGGAAGCGCGGCGAATAGGGTGGGAATTTTAGGTCAGGGCGGTCGAGCTCAACCAATTGAGATAGGTCGCCAATGCCAAGGAAGCCCACGGTCTCAGCAACAATGTCGCCGCCCGCCCCCATTTCGCGCCGGATCAGCCTGGCAATTTCGGGCGACAGGCCGGCCTCCAGCTTTAGCCGGATCACCCGCCCGCGCCGCCGCCTTTTGACCGCGCTGCGGAAATAGCGGACCAGATCTTCGGCCTCTTCCTCAACCTCGATGTCGCTGTCGCGGATCACGCGGAATGCGCCTGCTGCGGTCAGGATATGGTCGGGAAACATCTGCCCGATAAAGCGCGTAATCAACGATTCCATCGTGACAAAGCGTTCACCTGCGCCGGATACGCGCACAAAGCGCGGCAACGAAGGCGGGATCATCACCAGTTGCCGGACAATCTCGTCATTGTCGCGTCGCCGCATTTCGAAAATCAGGCTGATGCACTGGTTGGGGATGAAGGGAAATGGGTGGGCGGGGTCCAACGCTTGCGGCGTTAGCACCGGCAGCACTTGCTCGCGGAAATGCTGCTCGACCGATTTCAGCGCGATTTTTCCGATTGCGGACGGCGCGAGGATTTTGATATTCTCTTTTGCCAACTGCCGCTTCAGCTGTTTCCACAACCGCTGCTGCTGCGCCATCAGGGCATCGGCGGCTTTGACGGTGGCTGCCAATTGCTCCGATGGGGTGCGGCCATCAATGGATAGTTCTTCAATTTTGCGGACGATCTGGCCATAGAGTCCGGCGACGCGGACCATGAAAAACTCGTCGAGGTTCGTGCCGGAAATTGACAGAAAACGCAGCCGCTCTAGCAGCGGATGATTGCTATTGGCGGCCTCTTCCAACACCCGCTGGTTGAATTTCAACCATGACAGCTCACGGTTGAAATAACGTGAGCCTTCGGTTTCACCTGCACCCAAATGCTTTTGTAATTGTCGCAAGGAAAACCCCGTTTTTGCCTGTGGCTTGCGGATGGCAGGTGTATATTTCACTTTTATGTCAATTTCGTCACAAAGCTTAGTCCCGGGAAGATGGTTTACCGCCTGTTAACCCTATTGGCGCATCAAGGCCACCTACGCTTTGGGGGCGCTGGATTATGCAAATCAACCATGACCGATTTTTGATGGTGCGCGCAGAGCTTTATGATCTGTGCGATACGCTGCGGCAGACAGATTTTGACGCCAGCCCGATGCAGTTCCTGTTGCGGCTCGAGCAAATCCGCGCAACGGCGGCGCACCATGGTTTAACTGCGATTGCGGAGATTGCCTCGACGTATGAGGCTGCGTTGCAACGCGTGCAGGGCCATGGCCGGGGCCAGCCTGTCACAGATGGCTTCGGAGAAATACTGCGCGATGCCATCGGTGTGGCTCATGTACATCCGCAAGCGTCCGAGGCGCTGCTGGCCTCTGTTGCCATTCGGTTGGGTTAACCTAGCTTCCTCCCTTTTTAACATTTGCGCATTATAGCGCGTTCAATGGACAGCTTACTTGCCACTTTCTTTTCGGTGCTGATCGCCGAAATGGGCGACCGGCCGCAGATATTGGCGGCGGCGCTGGCGCTGCGCTTTGGCAATGACCGGCTGGTGATTGCGGCACTGGCATTGGCGGCGGCACTCAATTGCGCAATCTCGGCGGTTGCGGGTTCGGTAATCGACCAATGGATCAGCGAAGATCCGCTACGGCTGTTCAACGGCCTTGCCTATGTTTCTGCAGGCGTGGCGATGCTGTGGTGGCGTAGGCCTGTTGATCTGCTGTCTGGTTGGAACATCGCACCGTCTTTGACGGCCTTTCTGGGGCTTTTCATTTTGCAATTCGGCGATAAGTCGCAGTTCATTATCGCCGCCAATGCCGCCATGACGCCGCATCCGGTGTTTACCGGTGTTGGTGGTTGGCTGGGCATTATGGCAGCGGTTGTCCCTGTGATTGTGTTGAAACAGCGGTTGGCACAAATACTGCCCTTGCCAAAAATCCGCAAAGCAGGCGGCATACTGTTGTTGCTATGGGGCGTGTTACAGGCATTGCGCGCTTGGCGGATATTGTAAATTATATCGACATTTTATAGAGATAGCAGACACAAGACTTGCTAATCACTAATAGTCGTGCCAATCGCCTGCCTAAGGTCTTAGGCAGTAAATGACATCATAAAGATGCAGCTGCATATATTTGTTACGTGATTTAGCAAAGGATGTTCTGTGTCCATTACGGTCGAGCCTTTTCTCCCTATCTTCGATCAAGCTGATATCGATGACTTGAAAGCGCGGTTAAAGCTGACGCGTTTGCCAGAGGCAGAGACTGTCGGCGGTTGGGATCAGGGCATTCCTTTGGAATATGTCCACGACCTGCTAATTTATTGGCAGACGGGATATGATTGGAATCGCTGTACCGAAATTTTGAAACCCTATCCGCAATTTCGCGCAGAAATTGACGGGCTACCCATTCATTTTCTGCACGTCAAAAGCCCGCGCGCGGACGCAAAGCCGCTGATCATGACGCACGGCTGGCCGGGGTCGGTGCTCGAATTCATCGATGTTATCGAGCCGCTGACGGAGCCCGATGATCCAGCGCAGCCCGCGTTTCATCTCGTGATCCCATCGCTGCCAGGTTTTGCCTTTTCGGGTAAACCGGTCGAGGCAGGCTGGTCGGCTGATAAGACCGCCGATGCGTGGGATCAGCTGATGCGCGCACTGGGCTATGATCGCTATTTCGCCCAAGGTGGCGATTGGGGTGCGGCGGTAACAATGGCGATTGGGACGCGGGATAAGGGTGCCTGCGCCGGTATTCATCTCAACATGCCAACCGGGCGGCCTCCGGCCGAAATGCTTGCGTCTCCGACAGCGTATGAGGCGGAATCGCTGGCGCGGCTGGATTGGTACCGTGCCAAAGACAATGGCTATGCGATTATCCAGGCCACCCGCCCGCAGACAATCGGCTATGGTCTGACCGATTCTCCAGTTGGACAAATGGCGTGGATTGTCGAAAAATTTCATGGGTGGAGCGATTGCGACGGCCATCCCGAAAATGTCTTTAGCAAAGACCAGCTGCTCGACACCGTGATGCTCTATTGGATGACGGCGTCGGCAGCGTCTTCGGCGCGGCTATATTGGCACAGTTTTTTGAGCCAGAATTTGGAAGCAATCTCGGTTCCAACAGGGTGCAGCATCTTTCCCAAAGAACTGTTTCGCCTTTCGCGCCGTTGGGCCGAGACGCGGTTCAAGAATATCATCTATTGGA
>JBEBKE010000233.1:0-3594 GCA_040079555.1 Sphingorhabdus sp.
TTCGCGCGATTTCGCATAACGCCGATCATCGGGTTTATCCTTGTCGGCATATTGGTTGGCCCATTTGGCCTTGGCGCGCTGGTGCCGCGCTATCCCGTGCTGGAATGGTTCACGATTACCGATCAGGATGATTTCAAAGCGATTGGCGAATATGGCATTATCCTTCTGCTGTTTTCCATCGGCTTGGAGCTCTCGTTCAAACGGCTTTGGAAAATGCGGCGGCTTGTGTTCGGCGTTGGCGCGGCGCAGCTTTTGGGGGCGGGTGCGCTCATCGGATGCGGACTATATGCCGCTGGCTATGGATTGACGGCGGCGGCTGGCATTGGGATCGCTTTGGCGTTGTCGTCAACGGCGCTGGTGTTGCCGATATCCGGCACGAAATCCGCCGTGGGCCAATCGGCGCTTGCGATGTTGCTGTTCGAGGACCTTGCCATCGTTCCGATTATCTTTGTCCTTGCCGCGCTGGCACCGCAAGTTGGCGGCGCGAATGTGTGGGACGACGTCGTCCGCGCATTGTGGCAGGGCGGCCTTGTTATCATTGCGATGTTGGTGCTGGGGCGGTTTTTGTTGCCGAGCCTTTTTGGGCAGGCCGCGCGCACAAAAAGCCCGGAACTGTTTGTATCAGTCAGCCTATTGGTGGTGATTGTCTGTAGCCTTGCGACCAGCGCGGCTGGGCTCTCCCCCATCGTCGGCGCAATCATCGCAGGATTGCTGATCGCCGAAACCGATTATCACGCCGAAGTCGAGGTGATGACCGCGCCGTTTAAAGGGCTAGCGTTGGGTGTGTTCCTGATTTCGATCGGGATGCAAATCGACCTGCGGTTCGTGGCGGAAAATTGGACGATGCTATTCGGTGCAGTCGGCGCTGTCGTGATTGTGAAGGCTTGCGTTACGGCGGCTCTGCTCAAGCTTAACGGTGCGCGTACCGGCACCGCAACGGAAACCGGCGTGCTGATGGCCAGCCCGTCGGAGACAACGCTGATTGTTCTGGGCGCAGCAGGCGCTGCACAAATCATCAGCGCCGATACGATCAACTTCTGGCAAGTCGCGACGGCCATCGGGCTGACGATCACTCCGATTTTAGCGCGTATAGGTCGCGATATGTCGCGCCGGATTGAACTGCGCGCACCCGATGACGAAGCGCAAGAACAAGGCGAGACTAAGGAAGCACGAACGATCATTTTGGGTTTTGGCCGTGTCGGGCGGCTTGTTGCGGATATGCTGCGGGTGCATAATCAACCCTATCTCGCTATCGAGTCCAACGTAGATGCGGTGACAGAGGCGCGGCGTGAGGGGTATAAGGTCGTCTACGGTGACGTGTCGCGATCGGATACGCTCGACAAGCTTAGCCTTGGCCACGCCCGCGCTTTGATCCTGACGATGAATCAGCCGGTGCTTGCCGAACATATCGTCAAACGTGTGCGTGCGTGGATACCTGATCTGACGATTGTGGCACGGGCGCGTGACCCTGACCATGCGGCGCGGCTTTACAAGGCAGGGGCCACCGATGCTGTGCCAGAAACGCTGGAAAGCTCACTGCAACTGTCAGAGGCGATGCTGGTCGATCTTGGCGTTCCGATGGGACCGGTGATTGCCTCTATCCACGAAAAGCGCGATGAATATCGCCGCGCGATTAAAGCCGCCGGAGAGTTGGACGTTGCGCCAAGGTTGAAGTCCGTCGCGTTAGAATGATTTCAGCGCTGCGCGGGTCTGGTTGATCGCGGGATGCAATATCTTTTCGGCTAACGCATGCGCCAGCGCTGATGCCTCACGACGTTTTTTGTCTGTATCGCTGACAAAGGTTCGAGTGGGCGATTTCGCATTAACGCCCGCCGTACGCTGCATCTGGCCGACTTCAGTATCGGTCAGTTCCAAACCAAAATGCAGGCAACGTGTTGTAGCTACCGCTTAGCCAACGAGCAAAGCGCGCACCGCCGCCATCGCTGCCTCCGCCTTTGTTGCATCGGGACCACCGCCCTGTGCGAAGCCGGGCTTTCCGCCACCGCCGTTGCCTCCCAGTATCTCGACTCCACCGCGCACCAGATCGACTGCGTTAAGGCTGCTGACATGATCGTCGGTGACCGCGACGCCAATGCTGGCGCGGCCATCGTTGATCGCGATAACTGCCGCGACGCCAGAACCTAGTCGAGTTTTTGCCTGATCGAGCAATCCGCGCAGTTCTTTTGGATCAAGCCCGTTCACAATCTGTCCAAGGAAGTTCAGATCGCCGATAGCTTCTGGCTCCGCCGCCGCACCGCCGCCGCCCGAAAGCGCTAGCTTGGTTTTGGTATCGGATAGTTCCTTTTCCATCGCACGGCGTTCTGCCAGCAATGTCTCGATACGCGCCGAAACTTCATCAGGGGCGGTTTTCAGCATCGCGGCCACATCTTTCAGCTGGCTTTCGCGGCGCGCCAAATGTTGCCGTGCGGCCTCGCCAGTAAGAGCCTCGATCCGGCGGATGCCGCTTGCGACTGCGCCTTCTGACACGATGGTAATCAACGCGATATCGCCCAACGCGTTAACGTGCGTGCCACCGCACAGTTCGGTCGAGTAATTCGTTCCCGAGGTATCGCCCATGCTGAGCACGCGAACTTCGTCGCCATATTTTTCGCCGAATAGTGCCAGTGCCCCTGCGGCAACGGCGTCATCGGGCGTCATCAATCGTGTGGTGACTGCGCGATTGCCTCTGACCTGTGCGTTGACTTCGGCCTCGACCGCAGCAATCTCGTCCGCCGTCACCGCCTGGTTATGCGAGAAATCGAAGCGCAAACGATCAGGCGCGACCATGCTGCCCTTTTGGGTCACATGACCACCCAGATGATTACGCAAGGCCGCATGCAGCAAATGCGTCGCGCTGTGGTTCGACCTCAAAGCATCGCGCCGTGCGATGTCGATCTTTAACTGCACGACATCGCCTACTTTGATCTCGCCAGAAAGAAGCGACACTTGATGCGCGTGCAGGCGACCCAAAGGCTTGGCTGTGTCGGTCACTTCACCACGGAAGTTCGCACCCATGATCGAGCCCGCGTCGCCCATCTGGCCGCCGCTTTCGCCGTAAAAGGGAGTCTGGTTGGTGATAACTGTCACTGTATCGCTAGCGACGGCGGATTGTACCTCGATACCGTCGTTGACCAATGCCACGACCTGACCTTCGCCCTCGGTCGCGGTGTAGCCGGTGAACTCGGTGGAGCCGACGCGTTCGGCGATGTCGAACCAGACATCGTCCGATGCTTTTGCGCCAGAGCCTTTCCATGCGGCGCGAGCGCGTGCTTTTTGTTCGCCCATCGCGGTTTCAAATCCGGTCGCGTCAATGCCAAAGCCTTGCGCGCGCAGTGCGTCTTCGGTCAGGTCATAGGGAAAGCCGAAAGTGTCGTAGAGTTTGAATGCTGTCTCACCTGCCAAAACGTCGCCCTGCGCCATGCCAGCGGTGGCCTCGTCCAGCAGCTTTAGGCCCTTGTCCAGCGTCCGGCGGAACTGGGTTTCTTCCTGACGCAATGTCGCCTCGATTAACGGCTGTGCGCGCAGAAGCTCGGGGTAAGCCGCGCCCATTTCGGCGGACAGGCTGCCAACCAAACGGTGCATCAATGGTTCTTT
>JBEBKE010000234.1:0-3589 GCA_040079555.1 Sphingorhabdus sp.
ACATGATTGCCCGCTTTCGCTAACAACCGATGCCCACCCGTTAAAAAGCCGCTGTAGTCAAAGTCGTGCAGCAGGGAACGCAGAATATCGAGTTTTTCTTCCAGCACGGCATAGGCTTCATGGGCATCGACGGTGGGTCGTCCACGTCCTTTACTGGCTGTGTATTCCTTTAAGGCATGTTGCAGGTCATTGGCGATACCGATGTAATCCACCACCAGCCCACCTTGTTTATCGCGGAATACCCGGTTAACCCTGGTTATCGCCTGCATCAGGTTATGGCCTTTCATGGGCTTGTCCACATACAGGGTATGCACACAGGGCGCATCAAATCCGGTCAGCCACATATCTCGGACAATTACCATCCGTAACGGATCGTCCGGGTCTTTAAAGCGTTTTTCCAGCCGCTTTTTGGTTTGCTTAGAATAGATATGCGGACGCGGTAAGGGTTTATCACTGGCAGAGCCGGTCATGATAATTTTGATGGCACCGCGTTCGGGGTCATCATCGTGCCAATCCGGGCGAAGCGCAACAATGGCATCATACAAATGCACGCAGATTTCCCGGCTCATGGCGACGACCATCGCTTTGCCAGATTGCGCCTTGCTGCGTTCTTCAAAGTGTTCGACCAAATCCCCCGCCACCTGGCGAATACGCGGTTCAGCACCGACAATGCTTTCCAACGCTGCCCAGCGGCTTTTTAGGCGCACTTGTTGATCGTCTTCCTCATCTTCCGCCAGTTCGTCCACTTCGGCATCGATGGTCGGCAAGGTTTCCTGCTTCAAACCCAACTTTGCCAAGCGGGATTCAAAATAGATGGCAACCGTCGCCCCATCATCCCGTGCCTGCTGCATATCATAGATGTGGATGTAATCGCCAAACACTGCGCGGGTATCTCGGTCTTCGGCGGATAATGGCGTACCGGTGAAGGCGACAAAGGTGGCGTTCGGTAAGGCATCGCGTAAATGCTGGGCATAACCGACCTGATAAACGGTTCTCGGCTCGGCAGCTTCAAGCAAAGGGGAATCGTTAGCCGATGGGTAATTCCCGGATGGGAGATTCACCTTGGCGGGTTTGATGGTTTTTAATTTGTCCTTAAAGCCATACTGGGTACGATGAGCTTCATCGGCAATCACGACGATGTTATGCCGATCCGATAGCACCGGAAAGCTGTCCTCATCTTCACCCGGCATAAACTTCTGGATAGTCGCAAACGCAATGCCACCCGAAGGGCGATTGGCTAACACGCGCCGTAAATTCTGGCGGGATTCAACTTGTACCGGCTGTTCCCGCAATAAATCCTGCGACAAGGAAAACACCCCAAACAATTGCCCGTCCAGGTGTCGTTACGGTCGGTGATTACCACGATGGTGGGGTTTGCCATCGCCGCTTCCCGCATGACACGGGCAGCAAAGCAGGTCATGGTGATGCTTTTGCCGGAACCCTGGGTATGCCAGACCACCCCGCCCTTGTGATTGCCGCCGGGACGGGAGGCATCCACCACTTGGTTAATAGCGGAACGCACCGCATGGAACTGGTGATAACCGGCAATTTTCTTGACCAGCGTGCCGTCATCTTCAAACAAGACAAAGAAACGCAGATAATCTAATAGATAGGCCGGAGCAAGCACACCGCGTATCAAGGTTTCCAGTTCGTTAAACTGGCCGAGCGGGTCAAGTTCTATACCATCAATGGTGCGCCATGCCAGAAAGCGTTCGGAATCTGCGGAAAGCGAACCCATGCGCGCTTCCGTGCCATCGGAAATCACCAGGATTTCGTTATACTGGAATACATCGGGGATTTGTTCCTTATACGTTTGCAACTGATCAAACGCCTTCCAAATATCGGCGTTTTGATCAACCGGATTTTTCAACTCCAGCAGCACCAGCGGCAAGCCGTTGATGAACAGGATGATATCAGGGCGGCGGGTGTATTTCGCGCCTTTGATGGAAAACTGATTGACCGCCAGCCATTCATTCAACGATCCCCCTCTCCCGTTGGGAGAGGGTTGGGGTGAGGGACTATCCCAATCCATCAAGCGAACAAAATCGCCCCGGGTTTCGCCGTCCTTTTGGTATTGCACCAGTACACCATTGACCAGCAAACGGTGAAAATGCCGGTTGGCAGCCAGCAGCACCTGCACATAATTAGTCCGCTCCGGGCTAATGCCATCGACAGCAATATCAATCCCATAGAGCGGCGTATAACCAACATCCGCCAGCCAGCTTAAGGTTTCCTGTTCCAGTTGGTCTTCGGTCATAGCCTGTCTCCGTTAGGCGAGTGGACTGTGGTGCTTGGCATCATCAGTGCGTCAGCAACTCGATGTACGCTTGATAACTGTAACTGCGGTTTTTTTTCTGTCCGGTATATTCCACCACGATCCCCAAATCCTCCAACATCTTGACCGCCACCGTAGCGGTTGGAAACGTGGTGTTGAGTTTTAGACGGACCTGTTCGATGCTGAAGCGCGGCATCATCGGCAGCAGCTCAAGCAAACGGTAGCTGGCCGCGCCGACTTTTGGCGCTTCAAGAAGACGCCGTCGATCCTTCGCAATCAAACTGGCAATGGTCACAATGCTGCGCTCGGCATCCGTCGCCGCCACCGCCACCGCCACCGCTTCCAAAAAGAAAGACACCCAGCCTTCCCAATCGCCCTCGGTGCGGATCGTCGACAAGCGCCGGTAATACTCGCTCTGGTGTTGTTTTAAATAACCGCTGAGATACATCAAGGGTTCAGGCAATAAGCCCCAATGCTCCAGCAACGCGGAAATCAGCAAGCGGGCAATCCGGCCGTTGCCATCCAAAAACGGGTGTATGGTTTCAAATTGAGCGTGGATCAGGGCAATTTTCACCAAAGGCGGCAAAGCATCGGGCGAGCTGGTATGAATAAAGTGTTCTACATCGGCCAGCAAATCTGCCACCCGCTCGGCAGGCGGCGGTACAAATGCGGCATTGCCTGGCCGGGTGCCACCAATCCAGTTTTGCGAACGGCGCAACTCACCGGGTTGTTTGCCGCTGCCTCTCGTCCCATTCAGCAGCAGTTGATGGGCATTGCACAACAAACGGACGCTAATCGGCAGGTCATCGGCGGCACGTAAGTTATCCTGCACCAAACGGAAGGCGCTCAGATAGTTGGTCACCTCCTCTACATCGTCGCTGTTGCTGACGGAAAAACCGGCTTCTTCATCGAATAAGTCGGTTAAGGTCGCTTGCGTGCCCTCAATCTGCGAGGTCAGCAACGCCTCTTTGCGGATCGCGCTGTACAGCAGCCAATCCACTGAAGGCACCAGCCCGGACACCCCCGACAACCGCGCCAACGCCAACTCGGCGGTATGATTGCCTGTGACATAGCTGTCGGTTGCCAAAACCGGGTTGCTGGGCGGCAACGGATGCGGCACAAACGCCCGCACCGGCTCGCCCAAGGTTGTAGAGGTGATATAGTCGCCGCTGCTGCGCATGGTCTTAAAATCTTCTTTAATAGAGGCTTTCCATATTTAAGCGCGCCACTATTTTTCGCGAAAGCTAAAATGGGATCCATCCGATTTTAGCGGCGAAAAATCACGTGGCGGTTAATGCCTTCGGCTGCCCGCGT
>JBEBKE010000235.1:0-3542 GCA_040079555.1 Sphingorhabdus sp.
ATCGGCTTGTCAGGTGCTGTCACCTGAACGCAACCGGGCAGTAACAATCCCGTCAAAGGCAGAAAGAGTATCGCTCCTTTTTTCATATTGATCCGAATCGCACCATTGCGACCCTGCGTCAATCCATCACGCATATGCGCCCCTTTCGCTTTCCCCATGCTGAATGGACCATTCAGCGAATGTAAGATTTGGCAAATACCGTTCATGGCTGCGGCTGCTCCTTTCCGGCCACAACCGTTGGAGTATCGAAATACCCCTTATAGCGCTCCGCCGCATATTCGGCATCATACAGCGCGCGCAAGCTGCCGATCAGCGTCAGGAACTCGGCCTCAATCCGCACATTGAATTCCAGTGGCAATTTTGCGAGCTGCTTGGTGATGAAATTGCGTTTGGCCCCACTGCCCTGTTGAAGCCCGCGGAACCGCACTTGCGTGACAACCTCGCCAGCAATGTTGCCCTCAACGCCAATTTGCATTTCATCGAACTTGATGGAACGCAGCGCCTCAAACGCAAAATTGGCGAAGGTCCCCATTTCTTCATAGGACAGCTGCCCCAGATAGCTCACCTCACCGCCGCCCGGGCGCGACACCAGCCAACCGCCGACGATCCGGCCACCTTCTGCATCGAACACCATCGGCAGCGTGCCATCAAAAACGCCGGATACGCGCAAGTTTTCCAGATCATAGCCCGCCAGAAACTTTTCGGCATCAAGCCCGACGAGGCGGAACGTCAGCTCGCGTTTCGCGGACACATCAAAATCCAGCACCGTGGGTTCAAGGATCAGCTCGCCGCCGTAAAAGGGCCAGCGACCACCCTCAATCTGCACTTTTTGATCGGGTAGCAGCCGATATTCGAGCCGTCCGTCAAACGCCGGAACGCCGGGGTTGACCACCTTTATTCGCGCAACCTGCCCCGGGGCTGTTTCCATGCCGAGCAGATCGGTAAAGTTCAGTTCCGTCGATAATCCCGTCACAGGACCGAAGGCCGCGGCAAAATCCAGATCTTGTGTGTCGAATTTGCCGCGACTGGTCACGCCGCTGCTGTTCCATTGAATAACGCCGTCACCCGAAACGCTGCCCTCAGCATTCGCGATCGAACCGACCGTCAGCGGCGTTAAATCCGATGGTTGCAACAAATCGCCAAAGGTCAGATTGTCCACCGCAAGCAACGCGCGCCCCGTGCTGCTGTTCAGTTCATGCCGGATATCGACATCAGCAACGCGGATACCGGTTTTCGGTTCGGCCAAATAGCCAATCGCGGTAATGATGCTGTTTTCCAACGCAATTTGCATGCTGGGCACATTCATCGTTTTGAAGCGGTCAACCTGTTCAGCATCAGACACTTGCGCCATGCCTTCGAGGGTCAGCACGCTGTTGTTCCAGCCCCAATTGCCGTTGGCAGCCTCGATCAACAAAGGCACATTGGCGATCTGCCCAGCGCCGCCCTCTAACGTGCCCGACAAGCCGTTGCCGCCGGTGAAACGCCCGCCAAGGCTGGCCATGTTAAACTGAGTCAGCGCATCGGGCGGCCCCAGATCGACCGAGACATTGCTCGCGGAAAAGCCGCTATCCATGTCAAACCGGACATTGCCGCCTTCAAACGCCAACGGCGTGCTGCCAAGGCTACCGCGTGCGGCGACTTTTGGCGAGGTAAACACCAGCCGTGTTTCGCCGCCCGCAACCTGCAATATCGGACCATTTTGTGCACATGCCTGAAAGCTTGTAGCAGGCAGGTTCAGCGCACCCGTTTGAAACCGCGTAAAGCGGACATCGCGGCAGCCGGCTAACATCGCAAAGCGGTTGCCGTCATAGGAACCTTCCACGGGGAGTGATAAGCCTTCGATCTTTCCGCCCATCAACGGACCGGTAAGCGTCGCTTGGCCGTTAAAGCGCCATAGGCCGCTGAGCCCGCCGGTAAACGCCAAATTGGGCAGGCTGATACTCGCACCGCCCGCAGCATAAGGTGCCAAAGCCAACGTCCCTGCCCAACCGCGCCCCTGCTGGCGCAGCGCGACGTCAGCTTTGGGCAAACCGCCGCCCGATAGCGACAGCGACACTGGTCCCGTAACTTTGCCCTGCGATACGATCAGCGGCCCCGACTGTACGATCCGCGCACCGGATACTGCCGACAGGGACAAGCCGTTGACCGTCAGGTTGGATGCGCCGCCCGGCGCTGAGGCAAAATCGAAGCCAAGCTGTCCGTCAAAGGAACGCAACGCGTTGCGCAACGCAGGCTCCAGCGCCGCCATAATCGGCCCGACCGGTGTCGCCTTTGTCCCGCGCGCAATGCCGCTGATGCCGGTCAGCATCGAAGCAGGCACAGAGCCGCCGCCGATTTGCGCATCGCCCCGCGCGCTTAATGCGAGGCCGTTTTCGCCAAAACCAATGGTGCCATTCGCGCCGCCCGATAGCTTCGCGACCGACAAGCTACCACCGCGATAGCCAGCCTTGACCAACGCCAGATCAAATTCGGTGCGCTTTTTGTCGCCGAAAAAGGAGAGTTTACCCGCAGGCGCATTTAACTGTGCACCCGAAAGCCGGGCGGAATTGGCTGCAAATCCGAAATCACCGACCCAATTGTCGAACGTCGTCGACAGCTTCACTTTGCCTTTTAGCGCGGGGCCAGACAGCGCAATTCCTTGCGCTTTGCAATCCAGCCGCGCTGCCGCCAACGGGCCATCAAGCTCTGGCTGGCTATTGCGAATCCGAATGGCACCGTCAAAACGCGACAAAGTCGCGGCGCACCCACCGCCATCCAGTTTTGGCGAGCGCACGACCAGCTGTCCATCAAACCGGTTACGCAAATGGCCGCTCCCATTCAACGCAGCGCCAATGCCGCCATAGGGCGTTGACAGCGACAGCAAAGCGTCGTCCAACTTCAAGCTGAAATCGGGGAACGCAAACGGCTCTTTGCTGGTCGGGTCCATGAACTTGTCGAGTTCGCCAAAGCTAAGCTTATCGCCAATATATTGCCCGCGAATCCGCACTCCGCTGGCGCGAACCGCGCGGATCGTGGGTGTGCCAAAGCCGATGATGATATCAACTTCAACGACCTTTGCGGTAAGGTCGGGATTGGCCGGATCGCCCAGGACAACATTCCGCAGCCTTTGGGTGCGAAGTCCAATTTCGTCGATTTGATAGCTGGCTTTGATATCGCGGCTGGCGATTTGATCGCGAACCAAATTGTCGGCCAATCGGTAGCGTTGCCACCACGCAACCGCGAGCAGCAATATCAGCAGCAGAAAGACTGCGCCGAATATCCGCCGTTTTTTCAAACGCCGAACTTTAGGAGTTTCGACTTCCTGCACGTCCATATCTTCTCAATTGGGCGAAAGCGACGCAGCTTGCAACGTCTGTCTCTGTCAAATGGCTTGCAGCAAAAGTAAAATTGCGGAAAACGGGTCACATGGCGGATGGGGCAGAAAAAGAAGCGGATTACGGTAAAGGCCATCGCGGTCGGCTGCGCGAGCGGTTGCTTAGCAGAGGCGGTGACACTCTGCTCGATCATGAGTTGGTCGAATATCTGCTTTCATTGGCGATACC
>JBEBKE010000236.1:0-3536 GCA_040079555.1 Sphingorhabdus sp.
GCATTCTTGCTGGCCGAAATGCTCAACCAGGAAATGGCCGATCGCGCCAAACAGGCGGCGTAAGGAGCGAAACCTATGCCACCACCCCGCGTTGCTTTTATCCGCGATAGTGCCATTAAATCGGGCATCGGTTTTGGCAGCGCGCTTGCCATTGCGATCAGCTTTACCACACACAAATCGGTGCTGTGGGCGATCATCCATGGCTTTTTAAGTTGGCTTTACGTGGTGTATTTTGTGCTGACGCGTTAGGTTGCTGAAAAAAGCGGACTTTGCTAAACGTCAGGGATGTGGAAAGCCTCTCCTTTAGTCTTCCTAATTGTATCGGCATGTACCGGACCGATAGAGACGCGCGTTGATAGCCGTGGTTTGAACGAAGCGCAGCCCGTCAGTATTTTAGCGGGCACCGATGTCGTGGTAACTAGCTCCGAAGCACACAGGCTGGTCGAGCAGGCCTTGTTTGCAAAAGGATTTCGCGCCGCATCGGAATCACCAAAGGCGGATGTCAGCTTGCATGTGACGTTGTCTGATCGCCCAGCCGATCTATCGCTGAACGCTGGATCGGAAGTTTTGGCCCCACCTTCTGGCAAAAAACGATGTGCAAAGCGGGAATATCGGCTTGGACTGACGATGATCAAAATTGCCGATGGCACGATATTCTATAAATCAAACGCGGCGGAATATCATTGCAAGCAAACGGTGCAACAGGCGCTGCCGATGCTCGTTGATGCTGCGTTAAAGGATATCGGAAACCCGCGCGGTGCCTATGTCGTTAAACGTCCGCGATAGGCGCTTCCTCGACAGATTCGGGTAACGTCATCGTGAAACGCGCGCCGCCGGTTGGATTGTTTTCGGCGCGCACCGTTCCTTGATGCCGCTCAGCCACCGCCCGAACGAACGCAAGACCAAGCCCCAGGCTTTTGACGCGTGATGTTCCTTCACGACCCGTGGCAAAGCGGGTGAACAGTTGAGGCAGCAAATCGGCGTCGATGCCTTTGCCTTGATCCTGCACCGACAGTTCTAGCAAGCCATCGCCGATGCGCGCGACGTCAACCGTAATTTTGCCGCCATCGGGGCTGTATTTAATCGCGTTATCGACCAGATTCGTCAGCGCGCGCGATAGGCTGTCCGCCTCGGCAAAGACAAACGCATCGCCTTCATGATCGACCACGTCGATGGTGATATTGCGCTCTTTCGCCAGCGGCCACAGGCTGTCGGCGACGTCGCGGGCAAGCTCCGCCAGCAACAGATCCAATCCAGAAAATTCGGTCTCACCCATGCGGGCGATTTGCACGAAATCTTGCGCCAATTGCATCGTCCGGCGGGCATGGCGTTCAATCCGTACGCGCGCGTTTTTGTCACGCAGATCGGGCAGCATTGCGATGATCGCAGACTGCGGCGCGCGCATATCGTGCGAAAGCAATTGCAGTGCCTCTTCGCGGTCGCTCTCGGCACGGGCCAAATCGGTGATGTCAGCCAAATAGTGAATATAGCCGCGCAATTCATTGGTATCACTTAAAATTTTTGCAGCGCGCATGACAAAGCTTCGGTTGCGAGTGGAGATAAAACGAACAAATTCGTCTTCCTCCGCCTCTCCGCGTTCGGCGCGCTTTGCAAGATAGGCGTCCACCGCGCGGCGATGTGCGGGTAGGACAAAATCATCCAGCGCTGCTGTCAGTGTCTGACCGGTAATGTCCTTTTCAATCCGGTCGTCCAACTGCTGGTTTGTTAGTGTAATAGTGTCGTCCAGATCGGTGACGAACATCGGATCGGGCAAATGTTCCAGCGTGTCGGCAATCACGCGGCGCAGATCGCGCATATGGTCAATCGCCCCCGCCAATGTTGCGCTTTGCCGGCCGACCATATCGGCGGCCAGCTGTGTCGGCGGTGAAACCGGAATGATTTCGCCTTCCTTTTCCAGCGCGCCGAGCTCGGCGTCCATAAAGTCGCTCATCGCTTGTAGCCGTCGCCAGCCCCATAATGGGTAGACGAGGAAAAGGCCGAGGATCGCAGCGCCCGGCGGAAACCAGATTTGTGCGCCAAGCAACGCTGCGCTGGCTAGCAACACGACAAAAACGGCGGACACGGACACGATCAACGCCCAGCGCGGGCTGAGCCGCAAAAACCCAAGGAGCAGCAGCCAGACGGGCAATAAAGAGGCAAGCAGCGTCGCGAACGCGGGTAGTGGCTTGATAAAATCGTCACGTTTGATTGCCGACACCATATTGGCCATGATTTCGGCGCCGGATAACAGCCCGCCATCGCCAAGCGGCACGGGATAAGAATCGCCCATGCCCACTGCGGTGCCGCCGATGATAACAACGCGGCCTTTGATTAATTCCGCTGGCACCTCACCACCTAGCAAATCAGCATAGGATATTTCGGTAAAGCTACCGCGTGCAGAATAGGGAACCAGAACGGAGCTGCCGCATCGGTCGCCGGTGCGATAGGCTTTTGTCGGCTTGCCATCCACCCGCGCAATGAGTTCGGCAAGATGCGGCCATTTCAGGCCCTTATCGCCATCGGGGAAGCATAAGACTGCGCGCCTGACAACGCCATCGCTGTCAAATTCTACATTGACTTGTCCGATGCCAGTAGCGGCGTTTGCGATCGGCGGGATGGGCTGGACGACATCATAATCACGTCCATCACTCCCGGGGGCAACAAAGTGCATCGGGACGTACACGGGCGCACCTGACCGCATTGCGACGGCAAGTGCTGCGTCGTCAGCCTCAACACTGGTTTCACTCAACAGGATATCGAGCAAGATAGCTTTCGGCTTTCCAGCATTCAGCTTTGTCAGGACATCCGCATGATAGGATCGCGGCCACGGCCATTTGCCAAGAGCCTGCAAGCTTGGATCATCGATTGTGACGAGTAACACATCGGGGTCAGCCGCAAGCCTCGAAAGGCCGCTCAGCTGGTCATAAAACAGATAGTCAAACGCCGCGGTTCCGCGCCATTGCAGCGCAAGGATAACGGCCAGCGACGACAGTATCGCAATCGCGAACCATTCAATAATCAGGCGGAGGCGAAGATTCATCGCCTGACCTTTTTAATTGGCAATCGGCCTTGGTTATTGCGCAGAAACGTTAAGCTTTTCAAACGGCGTCCAGTTCGTTGAAACCTCGCCGTCCACATATTGGACCGACGCAACGCGCCAGTAATAGTCGCCTGCGGGCAGATCGGACAGGCTTATTTCCGTGGTCGTCAATCCCGCCTCGTCAACAACAGCAACGCCATCGGTTTTGTCTTTGAAAAGTTGAAAATGGTACAGCAACTGGCCGCGGCCTTGCCCCGCCCATTTGAACGCATAGCCGAATTCGCCTTTGCCGCCGCTGGCCGATACGCTGTTCAGCCTGCGCTTAAACGCATAGGTCACAGGCATCCCCTCGATGCCGCTCGCCGATACAGCACGGAAACGCGCGAAGTAATTGCCATCTTCGATGCCTTCGAAAACGGCTTTGCCGTTGCTGAAACTGGCCTCGGCCAATTCGTCGATAAAGCCAGCATCCGATGCCAAGGAGACGCGCAGGCCA
>JBEBKE010000237.1:0-3525 GCA_040079555.1 Sphingorhabdus sp.
TCATTGCTGGCGCTCCATGCGACCAGCGCGTCGGGGCGCGACAAGCGAATCGTTCCCGGCGTTCCGGTGGCTTTGGACCCGAGCACAAAATAGCGCTGCTTTTTCAGCTTGGGGATTTTGCCTTTGGCGTCTTTGGGGATGTCGAGTAGAAAACGGACGGTTCCCGCGATCCCATCATTGCCGCGCACCAATGCGGTCACATCGGCCTCAACTACCATCCTTTGCAGATTCGCAGGCACGCCAACCGCCTGTTCCATAGGAACTTTTGTCGCTTTCCGCACAGTTGCATCGACAATTAAGGGCGAGATCACGACCAAATCGGCAATGTCCGCATAGCTGGTGTTCGTGGCGGGCACAGCAAAGCTGACTGGCGAGGCGACAGGCTGGGCGAGCGCGATGGATGCTGGTAAAACCAACGCAATTACAGCGATTATCGATGGAAATTTGAACGTTAACATTGTTGTTTTCTCTCTCACCTTGGCCGGGTGTCCAATGGGAATTCGGATGTCCTATGCGCCAAATATCCTGTCAACCAGATGAATCAGTAAATGAATCGCTAATTCGGGCAGAATCGGATTGCCTGTATATTTTCGCGTCGCTAAGACGGGGGGGAATCAGCCAATAGACAGTTTCAGACTGCGCGGGCTTGTTGGGGTGGCATGTATTGGTTTTTGCTATCTCCACGAACTGCGCCTTAAATACGGGAAGTTAGGAGAGTCGTTTCCGCATGGCATATGCTGACCAACAACCGATGAGCACAAACCGGATGATCGCGATCATTCTCGTTGTGCTTTTACACGCCGGTATTGGCTTCGCACTCGTTTCCGGCCTGGCTTATGAAGCCATCAAAAAGGTCAAGGAAAAGATGGAAGTCATTGATATTAAAGAAGAGAAGCCGCCCGAAGACGAGCCGCCTCCACCACCTCCAGAAGAGGTGATCATCACCCCTCCACCAAGCTTTGCTATCGAACTGCCGGTCAAGTCGAACAATGACTCGAAATTGGTAGATCCCGACGATAAGCCGAAAGATCCAACGCCCGATCCATACAAAAGCTGCCCAGATGGCAGCCGTGTATTGAGCTCCGCTTCGTGCGCTGCGGTGGATCAAGACATCACCTGTCCCGATGGCAAAACGGTTGTGAAGAACTCGCAGCGCGCATCTTGCCCTAAGGTCGAGGATAAATCGCGCCCTGCCAAGCCAAAGAACAACCCTGGCAGCTGGGCAACAACCAACGATTATCCGTCACGCGCGCTTTCGCAAGAACGCGAAGGTACCACAACATTCCGCGTAACGGTGGGTGCTGATGGTAAGGTGGCGGATTGCTCGGTAACCGGCTCTAGCGGCCATGGTGACCTTGATGCTGCAACTTGCAGCAATGTGAAACGTCGTGCCCGGTTTGATCCGGCGCTCAGCAAGGATGGTTCCCCGACTACGGGTTCCTATTCAAACCGCGTGACGTGGCGCATACCGAAAGAATAACCGTCCGGCACAGGGGAGCTTTCTGCTCCGGACACATTAGACCATTATTTATTTTGATTATTTGAGAGGAAGTAAAAATGTCGATTGCAATTCTCAGTGCAGCTGGCGCCGCAAAAGGTGCCGTCGCTCCGGCCAACTTTGGTCTGTGGCAAGCACTTAACCACGGTGGCGCACTTAGCTGGACCATCTTTGTCATCATGGTCGTTATGTCGATCTTTTCATTCTACATTCTGTTCACAAAGCTGATCGACCAGAACAAGGTCATGAAGCAGTATGACGCTGTTCGTGCCAATTTCTGGAAAGCCAGCACGCTGGAAGAAGGCGCTGCCAAGCTTGATCGCCAAAGCGCTTATCGTCAAATCGTTGATGATGGCATCTCGGCATCGAAACAGCACAGCCTGTTGACCGATCCCGTTGAAGCACATGACTGGCTGCACGGCGCGATGATGCGTTCAGAAGGCGCCATCAACAACAAGCTGACCGGTGGCCTCTCGTTCCTCGCGACTGTGGGTGCGACAGCGCCGTTCATCGGTCTGCTTGGTACAGTTATCGGTATTTACCGCGCGCTGATCGAAATCGGCATCGCGGGTCAGGCTGACATCGGCAAGATCGCTGGTCCCGTTGGTGAAGCTTTGATCATGACCGCTATCGGTCTGATGGTTGCTGTTCCTGCGGTGCTTGCGTACAACTGGCTTCAGGCTCGTAACAAAGCAATCGCCCGTAACCTTGCTGGCTTCTCCAATGACGTTTTGGGTTACATTTCGTCGGGTGGCCGCTTGAAGCCTGCCGCGCCTGCTGCACCAGCACCAAAGGCTGCTGCGCCTGCTGCTACGACCGCTGTAAAGAAATAAGGACGCATGGGTTGGGGGCGGCTTTGTCGTCCCCAACCGACGCATTGGAACCAAATGGCACCAATGCAGCACGTCTTGCGATTTAGAGAGGTATAGCCAATGGCAATCAGTACAGGCGGAGGCGAAGGCGTCGAAGAGAAGCCGATGTCAGACATCAACACTACGCCCCTAGTGGACGTTATGCTGGTGCTTTTGATCGTGTTTCTTATCGCTATTCCGGTGACCTTGCAGTCCGTGAAAATGGAACTGCCGGTTGTGAAATATGAACCAGTGAAGGCAAAGCGGGAAAATATCCTGTTGTCCGTCACAACCACCGATGCTGCTGGGCGAGAGCCAGGCACAGAGGGTTTTGAAGGCGCCAACCCTGGCGGCGAATGCCGTATTTACGCTGGCACAACTCCGATTTCGTCCGATGAGCTTGAGGCGTTTGCCAAAAAGCACATGGAAGATCAGATCGAATTGTTGGGTGGTATGGATGCGTTGCAATCTGGCGAAGTGAAGCCAGAGGACCTTCCCGAGGCGCATATTCGCGGCGATGTGAACACACCCTATCGCTGCATTGGCGGCGCAATCTACAATATGCAGATTGCCGGCTTCTTGCGGATCGGTTTTGTCTCGTCACCCATGGAATTGTTGAGCTCGGCGCGTTGATCCGACGTTCAAGTTTAGGAGAATAAATCATGGCAATGAGTGGCGGTAGCGATGATGGCTCGCCGATGATGGAAATGAACACAACGCCGTTGATCGACGTTATGCTCGTGCTCCTCATCATGCTGATGATCACCATCCCCCCGGTAACCCATATGGTCGACATCGACCTTCCGGTTGCAACACCCCCTGAAGAGGATGAGATTAAGGTTGATCCTGTGGTCAACAAAATCTTCATCGACGATGGTGGCGCAATCCTTTGGAACGGTGCAGCGGTTTCGCAGCAACAGGTTGCTGATTATTTGCAGCAGACAAAGGCGATGACGCCCGAGCCAGAGCTGCAATTTCAACCAACCGAAAACGCACCTTATGTGACCGTTGACGAAGTGCTGGCTGTGGTAAAACGCAGCAAGATCACCAAGTTCGGTTTCGTCGGTAACGAAAACTATCGTGTGTTTGGCAAATCGGCGGTTTCCGGTTCAGGTAAATAAGCACATTTACAATCGACATTGAAAAGGCGGTCCCGCGGGGCCGCCTTTTTTTGTT
>JBEBKE010000238.1:0-3506 GCA_040079555.1 Sphingorhabdus sp.
CGCAGGCAAGCAAGTGCTACCAAAACGGCACAAAAAGGCGAAACGTGCGTTGACAACCGCGACTCAATCCACTAGCTGCGCGCCTTCCAATGCGGCCCTTCTGGACTGATGTTTTGTAGTTATGCGTTGGAAAAGCTCGGAAAACGGGCGTAAAGCAGATATATAGAGATTGAGAAAAGCCATGTTCGCTATCGTGCGCACTGGCGGTAAGCAGTATCGCGTTGCCGCTGGAGACAAGATTGCAGTTGAAAAACTGCCCGGAGAAGCCGGTGACACAGTGTCACTGGATGATGTGTTGCTCGCGGGCGACGGTGGCGAGATCAAGGACTCAAAGGGTCTGATCGTCTCGGCAGAAATCATTGCGCAAGAGCGCGGCGAAAAAATCATCGTTTTCAAAAAACGTCGTCGTCACAACTATCGCCGTAAGCAAGGCCATCGTCAGTCGCTGACATTGCTGCGTATTACGGCTGTCGGTGGCGCGGCCCCTAAAAAGGCCGCTGCGAAAACCGAAGCCGCGGTCGATGCCGCACCCGCCAAAAAGGCCGCGCCGAAAAAGGCTGCAGCCGGTACAGCTGAATAAGAACGTAGGAGTTTAGACCATGGCACATAAAAAAGCAGGTGGTTCAAGCCGCAACGGTCGCGATTCAGCGGGCCGTCGCCTTGGCGTGAAAAAATTCGGTGGTCAGGAAGTGATCGGCGGAAACATCATTATTCGTCAGCGCGGTACCAAAGTGTATCCGGGCTCTGGCGTTGGCATGGGCAAAGATCACACTTTGTTTGCGCTCGTCGTCGGCCGCGTGCGATTTCACGCTGGTAAACTTGGCCGCAAATATGTGTCAGTCGATATGGCAGCGGCGGCCGCCGAATAAAATCGGACAATCGATAACGGATTGTCCATCTGGATGATCCGGGGAGCGTGGCGACACCTCCCATCGCATAAGGGAGACGGATCATCCGGCTCCCTTTTCTTTTTGCCTCATTCTCCCTGCAACCCAGCCCTTTGGGGGTGGTTTTCACATGGCTGTCACTTAACTTGTTAAAGGGGCATCCATTCGGACAGGAGAGAGTAAATGTTCGCACGGACCGAAAGATTATTGCTGCGGCCCAGTTGGCCCGAAGATGCAAGCGCGCTGTACGAAGCGATTGCCGATCAGGGCATTGTCCATAACCTTGCCCGCGCACCTTGGCCCTATACAGCCGATGACGCCGCGTGGTTCGCCAGGCAGGAGCACAGCCAGATGTTCCCAAACTTTATGCTGATGTTGCGCACTGACGGCGCACCACGACTGATCGGATCTTGCGGGCTGGGCGAATTGGATGGCGAGGCAGAACTCGGCTATTGGATCGCGCGGCCTTATTGGGGCAAAGGCTTCGCCTCAGAGGCTGCACGCGCTGTCGTGGGCGTTGCCAAAGCACTGGGGCATAAAAAGCTGGTGTCCGGCCATTTCGTTGACAACCCAGCCTCTGGCCGAGTGTTGCGCAAAGTCGGATTTCGGCCCGTTGGACGCCAGGAGCAGCGCTATAGCACCGGTCGCGCGTGTGATGTCAGCTGCGTTCTGTTCGAACAATCGCTGACCGGCGACAGCGGTGAAGCCGACGTCGCAATGCCGGCAAAGCGAATTATGCAACCAATGCCAATGCAGAAAGCGGCTTAGGCGGCCTTCGCGATCACCACCGGCGCGGGCTTAGCCATACGTGCCGGCGCTGCGGCTGGGGCGAGTTCGGCTAACATCGCTTCGCCCTTTGCGATCAACGCGTGGTCGTCAATGTCCCAAGGATGAAAGCCGGGTTTCAGAAACTGCACCCATGGCTTTAATATCCTACGACCAATCCCGCCCTTTTTGAATCCATAATGCAGTTGGCGCAGCAGAGCAGTCCGTCCGCCAAAGCCATCCTGACGCAACAATTCGATCTGCCCGCGCGTGCGGTTGATGAAAAAGGTAAAGGACACGGCCGAAATCATCGATGTGCGCGTGATCCAACGACGAAAGGGGCTCCATTCACGCGTCGCATATTGCCACACGTCAAACGCCACAGCCTTGTGTTCGATTTCCTCGATACCATGCCAGATCCACAGCTTCCGCATTTCAGGATCGCAGCCTTCAAGGTGGCGGGGTTCAGCAATCATCTCAGAAGCAACAATGGCGGTCAGATGTTCGATGCACATCGTTGCGCCCAGTTTGGTCAACTCACCGGTGCCTGAAAAGAATTCGACGAATTTCCGGATCGCACGGTCCAGCGCCGTAATATCATAGCCAGAACGGATCAGGGCGCGGTTCATGCTAGCATGTTCGCGGCTATGCGCGGCTTCTTGCTGAATAAAGTTTTTAACATCGTCCGCCAACTGCCCAGGCACGCGGCTTTGCCAAGGCCGCAGACTTTCGATCATAAAGGCTTCGCCGCGCGGGAACACTGCTGACAGGGCATTGAAAAACGCAGTGGCATGGGGGTCGCCGCCTAACCAATGCCGCCCGCCAGCGTCCAAATCCCGTGTCCGCATTTTGCGCGGAAAGATGCGGTGCTTTGCCGATTGTTGCGCTGGCTGATTTTTTTGTTGGTTTTCAATCGCCTGTTTCATACAGCCTGTTTAGGTCTGCCACCATAAATTCCGTTTAATGGTCAGGGTTAACGGCGAATAAGGGTTTGATCCAAAGCGACCTTTTCCGGCCATTTTTGATATGAATACATGCGTAAAATCTTTCGCAATCGGTACAGTACTTTGTTGCGGTTGCGAAATTCGGCGTGATGGCGCACATGCGTTGATTATGTCGCTTGTGAAATTTCCAGAACCTGCCGAAATATCTGGTCGCCGCCGGTTGTCACCAGAGGCCAGCCGCCTTGCAGCGCTTGAAGCAGCGCGCGATTTATTGATTGAGGCGGGGCCGCAGGCTGTGACGTTAAAGGCTGTGGCGGGTCGTATTGGACGAACGCACGCGAATTTACTGCACCATTTCGGCTCAGCGTCGGGATTGCAGCGCGAACTTGCCGCGTTTCATGCCGAAACAATTTGTGTCGATATTGGTGAACAGATTCATCGGTTCAGGGGCGGCGACATCGGCCCGCGCGAACTGGTCGATATGATTTTCGATCATTTTGACAAGGCTGGCGCAGGCGCGCTGGCGGCTTGGATGCTGTTAAGCGGTAATGAAGACGCGTTGAACCCTGTGGTCGAAGCGATCCATAAACTGGTCGATGAAGTGGGTGAGGGCGGTCATGCGGATAGCAATCTCCACACGCTGACCATGGAGCTGGTGCTGCTTGCGTTGGGGGACTCTTTGCTTGGCGGACCGTTGTCGTCGTCGCTGGGTCTGGAACGCAGTGCAGGTCGAGAGATCGCCGCACAACGACTGGCGCAATCCTTCGCTGCATGGGAAGCGCTGCATGTGGCTGGTAAGAGTAGCTAAATTTTAGGATGCTGCGCCGCCCAGTGGCGGCACGTTAATTCAAGATATGCGCGCTTACGCCGCGCGGCGTTCGCTCATTTGCAGCCATGCGCGGGCTTGGCG
>JBEBKE010000239.1:0-3505 GCA_040079555.1 Sphingorhabdus sp.
TGAAAAAGGCGGCTTCAGCGGTTTCGGCGATCGTAAGTTCGAAGCGAGTTCTGCGCTGAAACGCGAACCTCACGCTGCTCCAAACTGCGGCAGGACAAGACCCACGCGCCGATTGCTGGGCGGGTCTTTATGCGAAGTTGCGAAAGAAAGCAAGGAAATTGCGCGGACCCCAAGCTCCTCCCCGTTTTTGCCGAATGGCACAAACGGGGAGGTGGCTGGGCCACAGGCCCAGACGGAGGGGTTGCTAATCCGTCTTCGCGGCCTTGCGCGCCACCCGCCTGTTCTTGGCCGCGCCCAGCCGTTCCAGCGGGTTTACCAGCGCTTCATAGCGGCCGAACAGATGTTTCACCTATTGCGGCAGAAAGCCGAGTTCGAACACCATTGGGCGCAATTTGTCCCCCAAGGCGGAATAGGCTGTCTTGAACGGGTCGAGATCGGTCAGTTCGGTGTCGCGATAGGCTTCAAGCGCCTTGCGGATTTGATACCAACCCGCGTCGGGGCGGCTCAACTTGAATTCATCCCTGATCTTCCGGGGAAAAGATGTGGCGTGAAACCGTTGCCACAGCTTGCGACCTTCATCGAGCACGGCGCGGGCTTCGGGCGAGAAATCCAGATTGGCCATGTGGCGCACCATGAAATCGCTCTCGAAACGCGCCTTGGCCCCAACTTCGGCTTCGGAGAAGGGGATGAAATGGTTGACCAGCGACCAATCGCGGTCATTCCAGTGCAGGCCATCGGCCCCGGCGGAAAGGTTGCTGCCGTTGAACAGCATCCAGACCAGACAATCCGATTTGAACTCCTCGCTCAGCGGCTGCAAAGGTTGCAGAAACTGGTCGCGATCATTGAGCCAGGTCGGTTTGATCAGGCGGCGGACGGCAAAGACGATGGCGGCCTGCCAGAGATTTTCTGGGGTGACGAAGAAACCCCTCCCACTGCTATAGCCAGATGAAAAAATGAAAGTGTCACGGGCCGCGTGCTGAAAATCATTTCCACCAGAATTCATCCAAGCGACGGCGTTATCCGACCAATATTTACCTCTCAAATCTTTTGTAGCCGTCGCTGGCACTATGGCGTTTTTGAGAGGAACCACCTCTATTTTATTTGACGCTTGTCTTGCTACCCAGTCTGCAAGTAATGCGCGACCGTCATAGTTGAAGAACGTCTTTTCCCCTATGATATTTGCGCCTCCATCAAGTACGTCAGTTGTCACATTTCCAATGGAATTTTGTTTGTCGGTATTCCAAATTAAAAATCCTATAGGATAGTCACCTTTGAGACCATCAAATGTACGGCTATGAAATACGAAACCTCCCAAATATTCTGCTTTCCATATTTTTCGAAATTCACTTAGCGTTGGAGTGCTAATATATTTCAATTTACTGAACATGGCTAGCGTTGCAACGGGAAGTTCTTGATAAATTCGCGCAACAAATTGCATGAAAAGCTCATTGCTTGCTTTCCCGTAACGCGCCATGCCGGCTTTTGCATAAAGTGTTTTGGTCACGCCGGGTTTACTGTTCCCCACGGTATCAGAGACGGTGTTCCCTCCGCTTGTGACTTCCGCATATGGCGGATTGATCAGCACCAGAATCTTCTTCGCGCCCTTCTTGCCTACCTTCGCATCGGCAATGGCCTGACGCAGTTCGGCGGGCAGCTTGTTCGATAGCGAATAGTCGATCTCGCCGAAATCGGTCACATCGTCGTTCAGGTAATCATACTGGAAAATCGTTGCGCCGACGCAGGTGTGGCTGGCGCGCATGATGTCGATATCGGCCTGATCCAGCGTGGACATGAAGACGTTGCGGTAATTGCTGTGCTTGACCTCCAGATTGCCGACACCGCAGCACATGTCCCAGATGATATAGCGCTGCTGCCAGTTCGGCCCCAGCGTTGCCACCAGTTGTTCATAGGCTTTGTCGACGATGTGCAGCGGGGTGTAATAGGCACCCTTGAACTTCTGCTCGTCGATCGGCAGCAGACTGTCGCGCCGTTCCAGCAGGTAATGCCGGTGTTTTTGCTCAGGTGGGCGGTGATAGATCGCCCAGAAATTGCGATAGCCGCGTTCGCTCGCCAGTTCGTAGGTCTGATTGCGCTCCTTGTGGTAGAACACCGGCTTGCCGCCATCGTAGAGCAGCCTTACCGACAGGCCGGTCATCGTGGCATTCGACCCATCGTGCATGATGTCGGCAAAGAACAGCACCGCATAGTCCGCTGGGTTGACCGTTCCCAATTCACGGCCAACCATGTCGATCCATTTGTCGAACACCTGCCGCAGGTTGTCTGGCGTGATCGGGGTGCGGATGATCCGCCCTTCCTTGATTGCCGCGCTCAGCGCCCCGATGAATTCTTTTTCGTGCTGGGCGATGTCGTAAACGACATAGTGCGTCTCAACATAGCGGGCGACCTGCGCCGCCAGCACTTTGTCTGCTGCCGATCCGCTCCTGGGCCAGACGATGCTGGTGTCCTCAAGGATCGGCAGTGCCTTGTCGGTTGGCATGATCGCCGCCTTTTCGCGGTCGATCACGGCGAGGAAGCCGGGAACAGCCTCGCCCCGCTTGCGCGCGGCCCGGACATAGACAAGCAATTGCGCGAACATCAGAATTGGAGGCGTTGCTGCCTCTTTCGCCTCGAACCAGACTTCCTCGGTCTGGATATCGACAAGCCCTTTGAACACGCCCTTCAGATTGAGCGCCTTGATATAGGCGTCCTTGACGTCTTCTTCGGTTTTAGCCCGGACAAGGGCGTCACGCAGGCTCACTGGATGTAGTTCCCGTCGATGCAGGGATGATAGGACGGCGCGGTATATCGCCTGCTTTCACCGAATGTGGGCCGCATCGCGCATCTATTCCCGCGCACCCGGCACTTGGCAAGGGGGAAGGGCAGCCCCCCGCCCGAGAGCGCAGGGGGAGGATTTTCCTACATTGCCGCGGCCTGCTACCCGGCGAAGGCCTGACGGGCCGAGTTGCCCGATCCGTTCGATCACGCGGCTGGGCGCGATAGATGTATGTATCTATCTGTAATATTGTAACAAATAATTTCGGTTAGATGCCTTTGTGACATCCCCTAGAGCGCTTTGACGGCACTTGCGGTGCGGCTGTGTCGCTTTGTGCCCGTTCTGAACCGCCTTCAGCGTTGCGCAATCGCCCCGAACAGGTCGTGTTCGTCGGCGTCCTCGATGGTCACGGCCACCACGTCGCCAGCTTGCAGCGTGGCGGGCACGCTGCGCAGATATACGGCACCGTCGATTTCCGGAGCGTCAGCCTGGCTGCGGCCGGTGGCGCCCAGATCGCCGTCTTCGTCGGGCTCGCCCACTTCGTCGACGATCACGCGAAGGGTGCGGCCGACCTTGGCGGCCAGCTTGGCGGCGCTGATCGCGGCGGTTTTTTCCATGATCCGCTGGAACCGCTCTTCCTTGACCTCTTCGGGCACCGCGCCGGGCAGGGCGTTGGCGGCGGCGCCCTCTACGGGTTCAAAGCGGAAGGCGCCGACCCGGTCAAGCTGGGCC
>JBEBKE010000240.1:0-3432 GCA_040079555.1 Sphingorhabdus sp.
AACGGCAACAAAGACCCTCGGCTCGATTCGTTAGACATGCAGCTGAAAATGGTCCGGAAGGCCGAGGCAGAACGTACGGGGCAAGACGTGCCCCCAGCCAAAGGAATGCGGCAGGGGAACCGGGTCTTAACCGAACTGATCGCCGGTCCTGCGGGTGGTTCGCTGGTTGGCTGGTTTTTTGACCGCTGGCTGGAAACTACGCCTTTGCTTCTGTTGGTCTGCATGTTTTTGGGCATCGCAGTCGCCTTCAGGAATATTTATAAGATTTCACAAGAGCGTCCGGATTAAATCGGGCGCCTTACACCAATTCGTCTCGGCCCCGCTTGCGGGGCTGTTGGCATAAGCAGGGTACGGAAAAAGTGGCAGGCGAAAGCGGCAAAATCGATCCGATGCATCAATTCCAGATTGAGCCTTTGGCGAAATTGGACCTGTTCGGTTACGACATCTCCTTCACCAACTCTTCGTTGTTCATGCTCGTCGTGCTCGGCGCGATCTGGGTCTTTATGGCTGGCGGAATGAAGCGTGAGCTTGTTCCTGGTCGCTGGCAGATGGCCGTTGAAGGCGTCACGGGCTTTATCAACAACATGATGAGCTCGAGCATTGGACCCGAGGGCAAAAAATACGTGCCTTTGGTGTTCTCGCTTTTCATGTTCATCCTTTTCGCGAACTTCATGGGCATGATGCCTATCGGCATTGTTCCTGGCGTTCATGCGTTTACAGTGACTAGCCATTTGACGGTGACAGCGGTTCTGGCCGTTCTGAGCTTTAGCACGGTTCTCGTTGTCGGTTTTTGGAAACACGGCTTTCACTTCTTCAGCCTGTTTGTCCCGCACGGCACGCCTTGGGCGCTGATGTGGCTGATCCCCGCGATCGAGCTGTTCTCGTTTCTAATCCGTCCATTTAGCCTTGCATTGCGGTTATTTGTCGCAATGAGTGCAGGACATATTTTGATGAAAGTGCTCGCAGGCTTCGTCATCAATGGCCTGAATGCCGAGGCTTTGTGGGTCGCCCCTATTGTTGCTCTGCCTTCGTTCATCTTGATGATTGGCATCACGTTGCTCGAGTTGCTCGTGTGCGCCATTCAGGCTTATGTATTTGCCCTTTTGACAGCTTTGTACATCAACGACGCGGTCAATCTTCACTAAGTTATTTCCAACCTTTTTAGTATTTTAACAGGAGTTTATATCATGGAAGCAGAAGCAGCAAAATTGATCGGTGCCGGTCTCGCAGCAATCGGCGCAGGCCTTGCAGCCGGCGGCGTAGGTAACGTGTTCGGTTCGTTCCTGCAGGGCGCGTTGCGCAACCCAGCAGCAGCCGACAGCCAACAGGGCCGTCTGTTCATCGGCTTTGCGGCTGCGGAACTCTTGGGTCTGCTGGCGTTCGTCGTCGCAATGATCCTGATCTTCGTTGCCTAAACAATTTTAGGGGAGGACACCCCGGCGCATCGACGCCGGGGGCCACTCCCTTTAACTTTGTCATCACCTAGCTCGAGCGGATACTATGCCACAAATTGCCCAGATTCTGGAAACCTATGCATCACAGTTCTTCTGGATGTTGCTGGTGTTCGGCCTGCTTTATTTTGGCATTGGCAAAGTGATGGTTACCAAAATCGACGCCAATGTTGATGCCCGTGACCGTAAAATCGCTGACGACCTTGCCGCTGCAGAGCGCGCACGGGCAGAGGCAGAAAATATGGTCGCTGGCGGCGACGTGGCCTTGAATGCAGCGCGCAGCGAGGCACAAGCCAGAGCGGCGACTGCCAAGGCGAAGGCTGCCAAAGACGCCGAGGCGCGACTTGCCAAAGCGGACGAAGAGATTTCTGTAAAACTCTCCGCCGCCGAGGCAGATCTTGCCAAGGCGCGTGCGAAAGCCATGGCGGGAATTGAAAGCGTTGCAGCGGACGCAGCGGCAGCAATCGTTGCCAAAGTATCCGGAGCAAAAGTCAGCGCGGCGCAAGCGGCGACTGCAGTGAAAGCGGTATTGAACTGATGTCTGTTGAAGCCAAATCTGCTGAAACTCCAGCTGTCACAGCCGAAGAGCACGCTGCGATGGGCCATGGTCCTGAAACTACGGCTTCGGCTGAAGCCCATGGCAGTGCAGAGGCTCATGCCGTACCTGCCGCCCTCGGCCTAGACGCTACCATGTGGGTTGCACTCGCGATGCTTTTAGTCATCGGCTTGGCGATCTGGAAAAAAGTACCTGCGATGGTCGGCGGAATGCTCGACAAGCAAATTGCCGGCATCAAAGAGCAGCTCGATCAAGCGACCAACCTGCGCAAAGAAGCTGAAGCCATCAAAGCGGATTACGAAGCGAAAGCTAAGCAAGCCGCCAAAGATGCCGATTCCATGAAGGCCCATGCCGAAGAAGAAGCCAAAGTGATTATTGCCAAAGCCAAAACCGACGCCACCACGCTGATCGCGCGCCGTGCGCAATCAGCAGAGGATAAGATTGCTGCTGCAGAACGCGCAGCCATTGCTGACGTCCGCGCACAGGCGGCCTCGGTGGCCGCCGCTGCTGCTGAAGCGTTGATAGCCAAACACCATGACGGCAAAGCCGATGCTGGCTTGATTGATGAGACGATTGCTGGGTTGAATTGATTACTCCCTCTCCAATGGGAGAGGGTTGCGCAGACTTATGAGCGTAGCGAATTAGTCGTAGCTGGGTGAGGGGTTGTGTTCCCTCAATAGCCCAGTACCCCTCACCAACTCCGCCTAACCGCTAAAGCGGTAAGACTCCATATCCTCTCTCACTGGAGAGGATTAAGCTCAAAACCCAATCATGATCCGCCGCGCCAATGCAGGCGAGATGCTGTAAACCACCCGCAAAATCTTCACCATGCCGACATTGGCTTCTTTCGCGTTGGTTTCCATCGCGCGCAGCATTTCGGCGGCGCAATCATGTGCGCTCATTTTCTTCGACTTCCGTCCGGCCGTCATTTTGGTTTCGACAACCGGCGGCAAAACTTCCAGCACGTGGATGTTTGTGTCCTTTAACTGCTCCCGCAACGCCAGCGTATAGCTGCGCAGCGCCGCTTTGGTCGCGCAATATATCGGCCCGCCCGCACGCGGTGCCAAGGCCAGCCCAGACGTCGTGTTGACGATCATCGCCTCTGGCCGCGACTTCAGCCCGTCCATCAAATGCGCAATCAAATGCACCGGCGCATTCAGGTTTAAGAAAATGCTGCGGTCATTGTCAGCCAAATCTGGCGCTGCTTCGCGAAAATCATGGTCGCTACCAACGCCTGCATTGTTGATCAGGATATCAATCTCGCGCCCGGCAACCGCCGCCAGTACGGCATCGACGCCTGCAAGATTCGAAAGATCAGCCGAAATCGCTTCAAATCCCGCAGCCTGCGCCGCCGCGATCCGCTCCGCCGTGCGGCCCGTGACAATCACAGTCGCTCCCTTGGCCTTCAACTGGCCCGCAAGCTCG
>JBEBKE010000241.1:0-3419 GCA_040079555.1 Sphingorhabdus sp.
AGTCTAATCCACAGCCGTCACATTGATCGGAAAAATTCACCGGTCCGGCAAAAAGCGTCGTCGTCCCGCAATCGGGGCAAAGACCAAAAAGGGCAGCCTGAACCAAGCCCGGCTGCCCCTTGGGATTTTGTTTCAACTCGGTCATGCGACCATATGCCTATCCGTGAACCGGTGCACCCCAACCGCCCCATACATAGACGACGACAAAGAGGAACAGCCAGACGACATCGACAAAGTGCCAATACCAAGCTGCTGCTTCAAAACCGAAATGCTGTTGCGGTGTGAAATGCCCCTTATACGCACGGCCAAGACATACGGCGAGGAAGATGGTCCCGACGATTACGTGGAACCCATGAAACCCAGTCGCCATGTAGAACGAGGTGCCGTAGTTCAAACCACCAAATGGGAACGGCGCGACGCTATATTCATAGGCCTGCACGCAGGAGAATATGACGCCGAGGATAATGGTTGCCCACAAACCATTGATCAGGCCCTTGCGGTCATTATGCAACAACGAATGATGCGCCCAAGTAACCGTGGTGCCAGAGCACAACAGGATCAGCGTGTTGAGCAACGGTAGCTCAAACGCATTTAGGACTTCCAAGCCTTTGGCGGGGAACTGTGCCGCTGCTGCTGCGCCTTCTTGACCGAAAAGGTTCGTAATCTCGAAAGTATGCGCGATTTCGTCATAGCTCATTTCAAGCGGAACGGGGAACAACGAGAAGTCAAACCATGCCCAGAACCAGCCAACGAAGAACATCACTTCCGATGCGATGAACATGATCATGCCGTAACGCAGATGCAGCTGTACGACCGGTGTGTGGTCGCCCGCATGCGCCTCGTTGATGACGTCCGACCACCACGTCCAGAATGTGTAAAGCACCCCAATCAAGCCAGCGCCGAATACCAGGCTGCCATAAGTTCCAAAAAACTTCGGCTGGAACATCATCACCATGCCAAAGAACATAGTCAGAGCGGAAAATGACCCAAGCAGCGGTGTAATGCTGGGTGGCAGAATATGATAATCGTGGTTCTTGGCACCGGCCATAATCTTACTTCCCTGTCGTCATGCTGGCCTAGTACAAAGGCCCAGTTCGGTTGTTATCGAGTCCTTAGCTACCCTTTTCCTGCGGGTCCACCGTGTTTGGCGTCTCCACCGGGTAGAAAGTATAGCTGAGAGTGATTTCTTCGATATCTTTTGTTTCCGGATCGGTCATGATCTTTGGATCGACATAGTACAGCACCGGCATCCGGATTTCCTGTCCCGCCTCAAGCCTCTGTTCAGTGAAACAGAAACATTGGATTTTGTTAAAATATTTTCCGGCCTGAGCAGGCGTAACGTTGAACGTTGCGGTGCCGACCATCGGCGCGTTGGATAGGTTTTTTGCGACAAAGATCGACATATCGCGCGCGCCGATGGAAACCGTGTCGGTTGGACGTTCCGGCTTAAACTCCCAAGGCAGACCGCGCTGATTTGCGTCGAAACGTACAACGATCGTCTTGCTGACGGCTTCGACCGTTGCAGCCTGCGCCTCGCTAACGCGCATCGTCGTGCCGCCAAAGCCAGTGACCTGACAAAATATCCGGTAAATCGGCACAGCTGCGAAACCGACGCCGACCATCGACAGCGCAATGGCAGCGGCCATAAACCCAGTACGGGTGTTCGCGCGGTCAGCGGATAATGTCGTCATCCCCAGACCCCAATTCTGACAACGGTGATCGCAAAGAATAACGCGCACAGGCCGACCAGAAACAGCCCCATGACCTTAGCTCGCGATTGTTGGCGGGCGCGGATCAACTGGCTTTGCGCCAGATCAAGCTCACCAACCTTGCGGGGGCCCATATCAATCGGAGCGGGCATGCCCTTGTCCGCAAGCGGTGTTGCGTGGATGATATTGTCGTCGTTCATACCGATACTATCCGATCAAAGGCCAACAGCGCAAACAACAGAAACAGGTAGAAAATCGAATAGGCAAACAATCGCTTTTCAGGCTTCATATCCGCTGCATCGACACTTTGGTTACGCCATACGTTGAAAGCGAGGGCCAAGAATACCGCAGTTAGCGCCAGAACCGGATAGCCGTATAGCACTCCCGTTAGCCCCATTGCCCATGGCGCAAGTGCAGTCGCAGCCATTACCCAGCTATATCCAAAAATCTGGTTCCGCGTCGCTTTTTGGCCCGCAACATTGGGCAGCATGGGAATGCCCGCTGCACCGTAATCAGACTTCATAAACAAAGCGAGCGCCCAAAAATGTGGCGGCGTCCATAAAAAGATAATCGCGAACATCAGCAGCGGCAGTGCCGTGACATCGCCTGTCACCGCAGCCCAACCGATCACTGGCGGAAATGCGCCGGCTGCCCCGCCAATCACGATATTCTGCGGCGTATTGGGCTTTAGCCAAATGGTATAAACCACAGCGTAGAAAAAGATCGAAAAAGCAAGAATAACCGCCGACAACCAATTGACCGCAACGCCCATAATTCCGACAGAAAACGCGGCTAAAATGATACCGAACTGAAATGCGGCGGGCCGTTCCATCCGGCCATCCGGCAACGGGCGCCCTTGGGTGCGCAGCATCTTTGCATCCAGATCCGCTTCATACCACTGGTTCAGCGCACCAGACGCACCAGCGCCCAGGGCGATGCACAATATGGCGGTAAAGGCGAGCACAGGGTTAATGGCGCCCGGTGCAGCGAGAAGTCCGCACAAAGCTGTAAACACGACAAGCGACATCACCCGGGGCTTTGTCAGCACCCAGAAATCCCGCCAATCGGCAGGAACGGTAATGTCCTGTGTTGCGATACTCATCTGTGACTTCACTCAGTTTATAAGCACCTTAGTGCTGAGCCTGTCAGGGCCGTAGGCGGTGCGTAGCACCAACTACGTCTTGCCGATATACGCCCTTCGACAGGCTCAGGGCTATGGTGACTTCAATAAGAGTGGCGGAACAACAGGCTCCGCCACTTTAAGCCGGTTACTTAACCACCGGCAATGTTTCAAACTGATGGAACGGCGGTGGGCTGGACAATGTCCATTCCAAGGTCGTTGCACCTTCACCCCAATAATTGCCCTCTGCCTTGCGACCAGCAAGCAACGACCAGATGACGTTGGCGAAGAAGATCAAGACACCGACGCCCATAATAGCGTAGCCGAACGAAGCGACTTCATTCCAATGCGCATAAGCGGCTGCATAATCGGGGTAGCGACGCGGCATGCCTTGGTTGCCTAGGAAATGCATCGGGAAGAACAACACGTTCACGCCAATGAAAAATACCCAGAAATGCAGATGACCAAGAAACTCGTTCAACATCCGCCCCGACATCTTGCCGAACCAGTAATAGAAACCAGCGAACAGGCCAAAGACAGCGCCTAGCGACAGCACATAATGGAAATGCGCAACGACATAGTAAGTGTCA
>JBEBKE010000242.1:0-3408 GCA_040079555.1 Sphingorhabdus sp.
CCGATCACTTTTTGCATCGCAGTGGGGCCATCGCCGATCAGCGTCGCACCTTTGATCGGATCGCCGAGCTTGCCGTCTTTGACCAGATATGCCTCTGTGCAGCTAAACACGAATTTACCCGACACGATGTCGACCTGTCCGCCGCCAAAGCTTTTGGCAAAGATGCCGTTCTTTACGCGTGACAGCAATTCTGCCGGATCGTCATTGCCGCCCTTCATAAAGGTATTGGTCATGCGCGGCATGGGCGCATGGGCATAGCTTTGTCGGCGGCCGTTGCCGGTGGGTTCCACACCCATCAACCGCGCGTTCAGCCGATCCTGCATATAGCCCTTTAATATGCCATCCTCGATCAGGATATTTTCCTGCGTCGGTGTGCCCTCATCATCGATGGACAGCGAGCCGCGACGGTTCTGCATCGTGCCATCGTCAATGACGGTCACGCCGGGGGCGGCAACGCGCTGACCGATTTTGCCTGAAAATGCCGATGTGCCTTTACGGTTGAAATCGCCTTCAAGGCCGTGGCCGACCGCTTCGTGCAGCAATACGCCCGGCCAGCCGGGGCCGAGCAGCACCGTCATTTCACCCGCAGGCGCATCGACCGACCGTAGATTGACCAAAGCCTGCGCCAGCGCCTCGTCAATGGCGTGTTCCCATTCGGCGTCTTCGAACAGCTTGTCGTAAAGATAGCGTCCGCCAAAGCCATAGCTGCCGGATTCGCGCCGACCATTTTCCTCGACAACGATGCTGACGTTCAGGCGAACCAGCGGGCGGACGTCGGTCGCGACAAAGCCATCGGCGCGGACGATTTCAACAACCGTCCAGCTACCAGCCAAAGTTGCGGAAACCTGTGCCACACGGGGATCACGCGCACGGGCGGCGGCGTCGATTTTTTGGCAGAGTTCAACCTTTTTGGCGAAGGGCACCAGATCCAACGGGTTGCCGTCGGTGTACAAATGGCGGTTGTTCTGGCGCGGCGGCGCGGCGTGGTCGCCTTTGGTCGGATCGAGCAGTTGCAACGTTTCGCCAGCGCGGCGGATTGCGGATTCGCTCATGTCATTGGCGTGGCTAAAACCGGTCATTTCGCCGGATACACCGCGCAGGCCAAAGCCCGATCCTGTGGAGTAATCCGCCAGTTTCAACCGGCCATCGTCAAAGCCGAAGCTTTCGCTGGCGCTATATTGCAAATACAGTTCACCATCGTCGCAGCTTTTAAGCGCATCGCGCGTTATGCGAAGGGCCGCATCGGGATCGAGAAGGCCGGGTTGATAAAGATAGCTGCGCGGGTCTGTAATGCTCATGCGACCGATATAGGCGTTCGGGCGCGGAACGAAAGAGTGATCAGGCTTTCTTTTTCACCTTATCGGTATCGGCGGGTCCACCGACCAAAACAAAGCGCCGGTCGCAATAGCCGCAGTCGACAGCGCCGCTTTCGTCAATCTCTAACCAAACTCTTGGATGGCCAAGCGCGGGGGGCACATCTGGCCCGCTGCCGTCACAGGCAATGCGGTGTGTGCGGACAAGGATTGTTTCGGGCGTATCGATCATGTCGTGCGGTTAGCAAATGCCATCGGCCCACGCAACGCTGTGCTTCATTGGTAATTCAGCGTGATCGTCCAAGTTCCGGAATAGGTGCCGGGCGCTTGGCTTGCACCAACCTCCAACGTCGCGCCGACCGGGAAGCTGAATATGCCAGTGGTCGAGTTGATCCGAAATCGTTGGGGCGACGTCGTCAAAACTGCCGTTGGCGTGCTACCCAATATGAAATTCCGCACACGCATCGGCGCGCCCGGACCCGTCACAAAAAACACCGTCGGCCCAACCGAAATGTCCACGCGCTGGTTATTCGACCCCATGCCTGCAAACCGCGCCGGTTGAAACCCGGTACCGATCAGCGTCACACCGCCGGTTTTGGTGCGCGTTCCATTGGGGGCAACCGTAACCGTCCCCGCTGTGCTTGACCGGATGACTTGCCCAAAATCCAGATTTTCGACGCGGATGAATTCCAAGGGGCGCACAACGGCGATCTGCGCATCGGCTGGCGTTTGATCGGCCAGCGCAGGGCTTCCCGCTGTCAGCGCAGCCAATGCGCTGACGAGCGTAACGCCTCGCCAAAAGGAAAATTTTGCCCCGATCATCCATTCGCTTTCGCAGCTACCCATTACCAGTGTGCTAACCGGAATTGGTTAATAGCGCGGTAATTTGTAAATTATTGAAAATCCAACGTGATCGTCCAATTGCCAGTATAGGTTCCCGGCGCTTGGTTGCCATTAACGGCCAAGGTCGCGCCCACGCGTAATTCAAACGCGCCGCTCGCTTGTCCCTGAACCTGAAAATTTCTTGGGATCGGGGTCAAGACCTGGCCCGGATTGGTGTTGCCGCGAAACAGGCTGACGGTCATTGGCGCGCCGGGGCCAGTCAACTGGATCGTCGCGGTGCCGACCGATAGTTGAACCGGCGCGTTTCCGCTTGGTTTGCGACCGGCAAATTCCGCAGCGTGATGCAAATTGCCGACCAGCGTTACGCCGCCCGTTGCGGTTCGCGTGCCCGCAGGGGCAACGGTAACAATTCCGGGAAGGCCGCTTGGAATGACAACGCCGAAATGCAGATCTTCAACTTTAAAGAATGTGCCGCGTTCCACTATGGCAACTTGAGCATCGACTGGGCTGGCATCGGCAAACGCAGGGGCAGTCGCGGCAAAATATGCCACGGCACCAAAGCACGCGAATCGCGCGCCTTTCAAAAGACGGTTTGCCCCTATCATTTACGCCGTGTGACATGTTGCGTCGCAACAGGGTCTTTCGATTTTTGGTTAATATCAGGTAGCAAAAGTGGCTCGGCATTGCTTCGCTTTGGCGGCTTCGCTATCGCCGTTGCTATGACCCATCCAGCTATTTCCATCGATGCGATTTGCAAAACCTATGACACTGGCAAGCGGGCGCTTGATGACGTTAGCTTTCAGGTGGAACGGGGGTCGATTTTCGGCTTGCTCGGCCCAAATGGAGCCGGAAAATCAACTTTAATCAATATCTTGGCAGGACTCGTTCGTAAAACATCGGGATCGGCCAAAATCTGCGGTTTCGACATTGACGTTAACCCGCGCAATGCAAAGGCATCCATCGGGATCGTCCCGCAAGAAATCATGTTCGACCCGTTCTTTACACCGCGCGAAGCGTTGGAGTTACAGGCTGGGCTTTATGGCGTCCCGAAAGCACAGCGGAAAACCATGGATTTGCTGCGCGCCGTGCGGCTGGAGGATAAAGCCGACGCCTATGCGCGGACGCTTTCTGGTGGGATGAAACGGCGATTGTTAGTGGCCAAAGCCTTAGTGCATTCGCCGCCGGTGATCATATTGGATGAACCAACGGCGGGCGTTGACATCGAACTGCGCCAACAGCTTTGGGATTATGT
>JBEBKE010000243.1:0-3396 GCA_040079555.1 Sphingorhabdus sp.
AACTTCACGCTCTCGACCTCTGCGGTCAAATCTTCGCGTAGTTTCTGATACTTATTTTCCGAAGCTTTGGTGAATTCTTCACCTACGGCCATCGACTGCATACGCTGCAGCTGGATGTTCGAGAATTTTTTGAACAGGCTGGCAATCGTTGCGAATTTTTCCAACGCGCCGGGCTTCAACGCTTCTTCCATCTGCGCGAGCGACAGCGTGTTGTCTTCTTCCTCTTCCTCAACCGGACGCATCCGGCGCTCGGTCATATCCTCGTCGTCATCGTCCTTGCCAGCCTCTGGCTCGTCCTCGACTTCTTCTTCTTCCTTATACGAAACGCCAGCGGTCTTTTCGCTGATCTCGCCATCGTCTTCTTCTTCGCCGTCTTCGGTCAAAGATTCAGGCGCGGGTTCCTTCGTCAGCATCGCATCAAGATCGAGGATCTCGCGCAGCTGCATTTCGCCATTGTTCAACGCGTTCGACCATTCAATGATCGCGTGGAAGGTAATCGGGCTTTCGCATAGCCCAAGGATCATCGTGTCGCGGCCCGATTCGATCCGCTTTGCAATCGCGATTTCGCCCTCACGGCTCAGCAATTCGACCGCGCCCATTTCGCGCAGATACATGCGAACGGGGTCGTCGGTGCGTTCACCGGCGGTTGATTTCTTGGCTTGAGTCAGCGAGCGGGGGTCGTTTTCAGAGATGTTGTCGATTGTCTCGACTTCTTCTTCCTGCTCGTCACCGTCTTCGCCAGCTTCTTCAGATTCGACGATCTGCACACCCATGTCGTTGATGGCCGACATGATGTCTTCGATCTGGTCGGTCGAGAACTGGTCCTGCGGAACAGCGGCATTCAGCTCGTCAATCGTCAGGTAACCGCGCCGCTTTGCCTTTGCGAGCAGCTTTTTGACCGATGCGTCGTTCAGATCGATCAGCGGCGAATCGCCGTTGTCGCCTTCTTCCATTTCAGGATTTGTAGCCAAGGTGTTTCCGTTCCCGTTGTTACGTCAGGCGATGTCATCGCGCTGGAAAAGCGCTGCGAGCCGCCGGTCAAATTCTTCTTTTTCTGCTCTTAACCGCTGTTGAAGTGCATAGCTTTCCTCGGTCAAGTCACTGCTTGCCGCTTCGGTTGCTTGCCTTAACGCCGCTTCGAGTTGGGGGCGTTCGCGCAATAGCTGAATGGCTTCATCCAGACCACGTACCCGTTCCCCCGCAGAAATGCCCGCATCACCTGCAACAACCGGATTCGCGAAAGCGAATGCCGAACCGTCGCCGGAGAGGAGAGCTTGTGCACTATTATACAGATCAGGTCCCAATATGGTAAGGAGGGCGTCAGTATCAAGTGTTTCTTTTGATGTTGCTGCGTGCAGCAGGGCAGATAGCAAGCGAGCGTGCCCGCCGTCACGTGGGGAGAAGCTCGCCAGCAGCTCATAATGCCGCACGATCTGCGGCGGATCATGGAGCAATGCCGCCAAAACGCCGCGCACAAGGAATTCACTGCCATTCGCTCCGATAGAGCGGGCTTCATTCGTTGTTGGGCGTGGAGCTTTATAGCCTTTCGCATTCTTGAAATCTTTGCCCTTTTGAAAGGGCAGGCGCGGCGGCTTTGCAAAGAGTCGGTCGAAACGTTCGGCGAAGGCGGCTGCGTAATGATGGCGGATTTCGCCATCGGCAATATTGGCCATATGCTCGCCAAGGCGTTGTTTAAGGCCTGCGCGATCCTCTGGCGTTGCTGTGGGGCCAGCGGCAACTTCGGCCTTCCACAGGCGCTCTACTAGCGGTTCTGCGTCATCCAGCAGCTGCCGGAAAGCAGCGGGGCCCGCGCTTTTGACCAGATCGTCGGGGTCTTGCCCCTCAGGCAATGTCACAAATTCCAGACTATGCCCGGGTTTCAGACCACCAAGCGCGCGCTGTGCCCCTCGAAACGCCGCCTTTTGGCCAGCATTATCGCCGTCGAAACACAATATCGGCTTTGGCACCATGCGCCACAGCATCATGATCTGCTGCTCGGTCAGCGCCGTACCAAGCGGCGCAACCGCCTCTGCAAATCCGGCCTGCGCCAAGGCGATCACGTCCATATAGCCCTCAACCACAATCACCCGGTTGCTGGCACGCGATGCGGGAGAGGCTTTGTCGAGATTGTACAACGTCCGGCCCTTGTCGAACAAAGGCGTATCGGGCGAGTTGAGGTATTTCGGCTCACCTGCACCAAGGATGCGCCCGCCAAAGGCAATTACCCGTCCGCGCGGATCACGGATTGGGATCATCAACCGGCCACGAAACCGGTCATAGGGTTCCTTATCCTCAACCGAAATCAACAGCCCCGATTCGACCAGTCTCTCGATGCCAAAACTCGCTAGCGCCTCTTTCAACTTTGCGCGGCTATCCGGCGCAAAGCCGATGCCAAAGGCTTTCAGCGTCTCCGCCTTCAACCCGCGTTTTTCGCAATAGGCCCGCGCTTCGGCTCCCTCCAGCCCTTGAAATTGCGCGACAAACCAATCCTGCGCTGCTGTCATGACGTCATACAGGGTGTTGGCGCGCTCTGCCTTGGCCGCCGCTTTCGGGTCCGCCGCCGGAACCTGCATCCCCGCCGCATCGGCCAATTCCTTGACCGCATCCATAAACGAAAGCCCGCGCTGATCGGTCATCCAGCGGATCGCATCGCCGTGCGCTGAACAGCCAAAGCAGTGATAAAATCCCTTTTCATCGTTGATCGTGAAGCTGGGGGATTTTTCGTTATGGAACGGGCAGCAAGCTTTAAACTCGCGTCCCGCCTTGGTCACTTTAATGCTGCGCCCGATCAACGCGGACAGCGTGGTCCGCGCGCGCAATTCATCCAGCCATTGAGGGGTTAGGGACATGAGCTCCCTATGTCAGGAAAGCGCCGCCTTCACCAGTGCGCTTGCTTTGCTCATATCCAGTTCCGACGCGTGGCGCGCCTTTAGCTCCGCCATCACGCGGCCCATGTCTTTCAGCGTTGCGGCGCCGAGTTCGGCTTTGATCGCTTCAATCGCGGCGGTGGTGGCGGCTTCATCCATCTGCGCCGGAAGGAAGGTTTCGATGACAGCGAGTTCGGATTTTTCTACCGCCGCCAGCTCATCGCGGCCACCTTGTTCAAACATCGTGATCGATTCGCGGCGTTGCTTGACCATTTTCTGCAGCACTTCGACGACTAGCACATCATCATCGGGAAGCTGCGTTGCAGTGCGCAATTCGATGTCGCGGTCTTTGATCTTGGCAAGGATCAGACGGACGGCGGCAAGCCGGTCTTTCTCGCCAGCCTTCATCGCGGTGATCTGTGCGGCTTTGATGGTATCGCGAATCATGATGTTCTCATTTCTGTAAATTCAATCTTGGCCCTTTAGGCTCCACATCGAACTCTCACAATCTTTGTGGCTTCGTGGCTTT
>JBEBKE010000244.1:0-3364 GCA_040079555.1 Sphingorhabdus sp.
GCACACGGCCGCAGAATATCTCACAGCAAAACCAACGGCGTCCCGAAGATTCGGTGCGCAATGTGAACCAGCCCAGCGGGCAGGGGGTGGAGTTGTGATGTTTGGAAACAAACACGTCGCCCCTGCGCAGGCAGGGGCCGCAGGAGGCCTTGCACAACAAGGCCAAAATAAACCGACTGCGACCCCCGCCTTCGCGGGGGTGACGGTTCCTTTGGAAAGGAAGCCGTCATGATTGGCGTTGAACATTATCTGGTCGTCAGCTCCATCCTGTTCGTGATGGGTGTGCTCGGCATTTTCCTGAACCGCAAAAATGTGATCATCATCCTGATGGCGATTGAGTTGATCTTGCTCGCGGTGAACATCAATCTGGTGGCGTTTAGCGCCTTTTTGGGTGACCTAACCGGACAGATTTTCGCGATGTTCGTGCTGACTGTCGCGGCAGGAGAGGCCGCGATCGGGCTCGCCATTCTCGTCATTTATTTTCGTGGTCGCGGAACCATTGCCGTTGACGATGTCAACCGGATGAAGGGATAACCGGTCCAGTGTCGTCCATTTTTATCATAGTTTTTGCGCCGCTTCTCGCCTCGCTGATCGCGGGGCTGGGGCAACGCGTTATTGGCGCGACTGCGGCAAAATGCGTCACTACCGCCGGTCTGTTTCTTGCCGCCGCGCTTAGCTGGCCGATCTTCCTTGGCTTTATATCAGGGTCGGAAACGGCCTATGTTGAGCCCGTTTTGCAATGGGTACAATCGGGTAGCCTAAAGTTCGATTGGGAATTGCGCGTCGATGCACTGACAGCGGTTATGCTGGTCGTCATCACCACCGTGTCGGCGCTCGTCCACCTGTATAGCTGGGGCTATATGAAGGAAGATCCTGATCAGCCACGTTTCTTTGCCTATTTGTCGCTGTTCACCTTTGCGATGTTGATGCTGGTGACGGCCAATAATCTGGTCCAGATGTTCTTTGGTTGGGAAGGCGTTGGCCTTGCGTCTTATTTGCTGATTGGTTTCTGGTATAAAAAGCCCAGCGCCAATGCGGCGGCGATTAAAGCGTTTGTCGTCAACCGCGTCGGTGACCTTGGCTTTATGCTGGGGATTTTCGGAGTGTTTTTGGTGTTCGGCACTGTGTCGATCCCCGAAATTTTAGCCGCTGCGCCAAGCCATGTCGGCTCGAGCATCGGCTTCCTTGGCCTTCGCGTTGATACAATGTCGGTGCTGTGTGTGCTGCTGTTCATCGGTGCGATGGGCAAATCGGCGCAATTGGGTCTGCACACATGGTTGCCTGACGCGATGGAGGGGCCAACGCCTGTCTCCGCGTTGATCCATGCGGCAACGATGGTCACCGCCGGCGTATTCATGGTCTGCCGCCTGTCGCCTCTGTTTGAAACCACCCAGTTTGCGCTGAATATGATTACGATCGTTGGCGCAACGACTGCGATTTTTGCCGCAACCGTCGGCTTGGTGCAAACCGATATCAAACGCGTGATTGCCTATTCGACCTGCTCGCAGCTGGGCTATATGTTCTTTGCCGCTGGCACAGGTGCCTATGGTGCCGCGATGTTCCACCTATTTACGCACGCGTTCTTTAAGGCATTGTTGTTCCTTGGCGCAGGTTCGGTCATTCACGCTATGCACCATGAACAGGACATGCGCTATTATGGGGCTTTGCGGAAACATATCCCGCTGACATTCTGGGCGATGATGGCGGGAACGCTGGCGATTACCGGTGTCGGCATTGTTGGCATTGGCGGCTTTGCTGGTTTCTATTCCAAGGATGCGATTATCGAAGCTGCGTTTGCGTCGTCGTCACCGTGGAGTGGCTATGCGTTCTTCATCGGCGTTCTCGCGGCGTTGCTGACCAGCTTCTATAGCTGGCGGCTGATGTTCTTAACCTTCTTTGGCAAACCGCGATGGATCCAGAGCGAGCATATCCAGCACAGCGTCCACAAAACGCCTGAACAGGCCGGGGCCGACACGACCGGCGGCTATCATCCGCACGAAAGCCCGCTGTCGATGCTGGTGCCGTTGGGTGTGCTGACGCTCGGGGCCGTCTTTGCAGGCTTCCTGTTCCACGGCGGCTTTATCGAGGCGGAAACAGGCAAAGCGTTTTGGGCGAACAGCACCTTGGCGTTCAACGAGCATCTGATGCACGCGATGCATCAGGTTCCGCTGTGGGTGAAGCTGGCGTCAACGGTGGCGATGCTGACCGGCTTGTTTGTGGCGTGGAGCATGTATATCCGTTCGAACACGGCTCCTGCGACAGTCGCCCAGAATTTCGCGCCGCTGTATAAATTCTTCTACAATAAATGGTATTTTGACGAGCTGTATAATCTGATCTTTATCAAGCCTGCGTTCTGGTTCGGTCGGTTGTTTTGGAAGGCCGGCGATATCGGTATTATCGACCGGTTCGGTCCGAATGGATCAGCGGCGGTAGTGGCCTTTAGCAGCCGGATGGCGGTGCGGATGCAGTCGGGATATCTTTATAGTTATGCGCTTGTAATGCTGCTTGGCCTTGTCGGCCTAATCAGCTGGATGATGGTGGCAGCGAAATGAACGCGGGCGAATTTCCCATACTTTCGATAATGCTTGCGGTGCCGATGATCGGCGCGCTGGCGTGTCTTTTTGCGCGTGCAGAAATGGCGCGGGTCATTGCGCTGACGGCGACATTGTTTACCTTCCTGCTCGGCGTGTGGCTTTGGGCTAGCTATGATGTGGGCGGCGCGCAGTGGCAGTTTACCGAAAGTGTTTCGCTGTTCGGGCCGATTGCATGGAAGCTTGGTATTGATGGCATTTCGTTGATGCTGATCATGCTGTCGGTGTTCCTGATGCCGATTTGCATCGGAGCCAGCTGGCATACGATCAAGGAACGCGTCGGCCTTTATATGGCGGCGTTTCTGTTCATGGAAACATTGATGATCGGCGTGTTTTCCGCGCAAGATCTGCTGCTGTTCTACATCTTCTTTGAGGCTGGCCTGATCCCGATGTACCTGATCATCGGTATCTGGGGTGGTAAAGATCGCATCTACGCGAGCTATAAATTCTTCCTTTATACGCTTCTCGGATCGGTCGTTATGCTAATCGCGATGCTGTGGATGATCTTGGAGGCAGGGACTTCCGATATTCCGACATTGCTCAACCATGATTTCCCGGCGCATGCGCAGACCTATTTGTGGCTGGCGTTCTTTGCCTCGTTCGCGGTGAAGATGCCGATGTGGCCGGTGCACACTTGGTTGCCCGACGCGCACGTTCAGGCGCCGACTGCGGGGTCGGTGATCCTTGCGGGCGTGTTGCTGAAGATGGGTGGTTACGGCTTCCTGCGGTTTTCCATCCCAATGTTTCCAGAGGCGTCGTCACAGTTCATCTGG
>JBEBKE010000245.1:0-3361 GCA_040079555.1 Sphingorhabdus sp.
GCACAAGTGCTTTTCGCACATGCACAAATTTTGCGCAGTCAGCTTTTACATGTCCATTTTGCGGGCAAAGACCCTATCGCGAAACGGAACCTCCGCGACCATGAAAACGGTCTCACCGATATGGGCAAATCCTTGGCGTTGGTAGAATGCGATCGCGCGCTCGTTGACTTCATAAACCGCGAGCAGCAACCGGCTTGCCTGTCTTTTGTGCGCAACGTCGAGCGCCTGCTGCATCAATGCAGCACCATTGCCGCCGCCTTGCCATCCGGGGAGCAGATAGATTCGTTTCAACTCCCAATCGCCGCCCTGTTGCAAGTCGGGATGTTCGGGCGGGCACAGCATCGCATAGGCCACCGGAGCACCAAGCGGCGTTTCGCCGATGATGATGTCGATATCGGGGTTCGCCAGTTTCGCCGCGTAAAAGTCAACGCTGTGCAAGTCCTGCAAAAACTGGATTAACGGACTGCCGGGATGGTCAAAGGCAAAGGTGTTCAGGAAAGTCGCTTGGCCCAATAATGACAGCGCCTGTTCGTCGCCGGGTTTTGCCGCGCGCCAATGGATCGGTGTCATTCTTCGTCTGGCCCCAGCTTGGCATCCAGATCACGCGGGCGGACAAAGCGTTTCAAATGCGCGGTTTGTTTGCCGATATCTGCCCATTTGTCGATGTCTAGGGTCAGTTCCGCAAGCGCGGCTGTCGGATATTTAACCTCTACCTCATCGCGTAAAGGTGAACTGCCGTCGTCAGGGACCAGATCGAACACAATATCCTCTACCGCCGGACAATGGCCGACGACCAAGACCACATCATGCGCGTCATCGACTTCGCGCAACACGTCGATTACCGTCGCGCCAGATGCCAGATAGATACGCCGATCCCATGTGGGATCGACCCTGCGGCCATAGCCGGACCAGACACCGTCCAGTGTCTCGATCACCCGCACAGCGGGGCTGGCGATGACATGCTCAAAATTCAGGCCGTTCGACGCCATCCATTGGCCAATGACATAGGCCGCTTTCTTTCCTCGCCCGTTCAACGGCCGGTCGAAATCGCGCGCGACAGGGTCATCCCAACCAGATTTGGCGTGGCGCAGCAAATATAGCGTCTTAGTCAAAAAGGGATGTCCTGTTCCAATATGCCGTCGGCAGCGCCCTGCACGATTTTAGTGACAGGTGAAAGACCCGATTTAATCCGTTTCACAGCCTCGTCCAACGTCACGCGGTGGATCGGCGTGCCCGGTGGAAAGGCGGTCAGCAACCGTGATGGCGTTGCTGCAGAAAGCAACACAAACTGCCCTTTGTCACCGGCTGTACGGATCAACCGGCCAAAGGCTTGGGCAAGGCGAGACCGGATGATGCGATCATCATATTCCATCCCGCCTCCCGCCAAACGTCGCGCCTTGTGCAGAATATCAGGGCGCGGCCAAGGCACTTGTTCCATCACCACGAGCCGCAGCGAATGACCGGGAACATCCATACCGTCGCGCAAGGCATCGGTGCCGAGCAACGACGCACGCGGATCATCGCGGAAGATATCGACAAGCGTGCCGGTGTCCATCGGGTCAACATGCTGCGCATATAGCGGCAACCCGTCGCGCGCTAGCCGGTCGGCAATACGTGCATGGACGCTGCGCAACCGTTTGATCGCGGTGAACAGCCCGAGAGTGCCGCCCTGCGATGCCGCAATCAGCGCGGCATAGGCGCCAGCAAGCGCGGGCATATCGCCGCGCTGCACATCGGTGACGATCAGCACCTCTGACTTGGCGGCATAATCAAACGGGCTGTTCGCGGCGAAATGCGCTGCCTTATGATCCAGATGCGCCGCGCCTGTCCTCGCCTCTGCTGTGTCCCAATCGCCGCCGCTGCGTAATGTTGCTGATGTGGTCAACACGCCATGCGCGGGTTTCAGGACGGCAGCGGAAACCGGACGCGTGGGGTCCAGCCAGTGACGGTGCAGACCCATATCAAACTCGCGGCCTTCACCGCGTTCGACCGTCAGCCAATCGACAAAGTCGGGGTCCGCAGGGCCACCGCCGCGTCCCAGCAACGCAATCCAGCCGCGCAGCGTATCGATACGCCAGCCAAGGCTTGCCATTGCGCCCTCTATCCGCGCACGTGCCGCCCCGTCGAGCCAGTCGGGGGCTTCGTCAATCATTGCCTCCAATCGCTGGCCCAGTACGGTCAGCGGTTTGGCCAAGGCATCTAACGCCACCATCATATCGGCAATCGCCTCAATCAGCGGCGCATCCAGATTGGCATATTCGGTTTCCAGCCCGTAACCGCTTTCGGCCTGCCCCTCGTCACGCGCATAGACGGTGGCGCGCACAGCCGCGAGCAAACGCTCGGCTGGGCCAGAGGGCATCCCTTCGGCAATCCGGCTGAGCCAGCCATCGCCGGGTAATGCCTCTGCGGCAATTCGGGCATTCTCAATCGCCAACCCGCCCAGCTCGTCATAGCTGGCGACGTCCGCCAATCGCGCTGAAAGTCCGCGCCTGCGCCCCCGCGCTTTGCCTTCTGGACCAATGACCCAGCGGCGGATTTCGATCATCTCTGCACCGGTCAGCGCAGAGGCAAAAGTCGAATCGGCGGCATCAAACAGATGATGACCTTCGTCAAAGATTATCCGTGTTGGCCGGTTGGCTTCCTCTCGCCCGCGTGCAGCGTTGACCATCATCAGCGCATGGTTGGCGATAACGATGTCGGCCTGTGCAGACGCGCGGCTGGCGCGTTCGATGAAGCATTTGCGGTAATGCGGGCAGCCCGCATAGATGCACTCGCCGCGCCGGTCGGTCAGCGCGGTTGAACCATTGCGGCGGAACAAGGTTGCCAGCCATCCCGGCAGATCGCCGCCGACCATATCGCCATCGGCGGTATACGCCGCCCATCGCGCGACCAGATGCGCCAATGTCGCAGCGCGTCCGGCAAAGCCGCCTTGCAACGCGTCTTCTAAATTCAGCAAGCAAAGGTAATTTTCACGGCCTTTTCGAACGACGACCTTGTCTTTGAATGTCGCGGCGTCAGTGTAAACCCGCCGTGTCTCGCTGACCAATTGGCGTTGTAGAGCTTTGGTATAGGTCGAAATCCACACCGCGCCATCGGCTTGCTGCGCCCATAAAGAAGCGGGAGCGAGATAGCCTAAGGTTTTACCGATCCCCGTGCCAGCTTCGGCCAACACCATATTGGGTTCGCCTTTGCGGGCACGCGGGTCAAAGATGTGAGACGCCGCCTCAGCAAAGCTGCGCTGTCCTTCGCGGACTTCGGCGCCGCTGCCGGTCAGGCGTGCGAGTTGTGTGTCCACGGCAGCGCGGTCAAGCACCACCGAACGCGGCGCAGTGCGCGGCGGGGCTTCCTCCCATTCGGGCAG
>JBEBKE010000246.1:0-3352 GCA_040079555.1 Sphingorhabdus sp.
CCGGTGTTTATCCCCTGCGCAAGCAACATAGCAGAGGCTGCAACCATTAGTATCTGTCCGTAAAGGCTGGATGGCCAAAGTTTATGCAGCATCGGTTTGCCGCACTTCTACCGAAAAACGGTAACCACCGCCCCAGATGGTTTTGATATAACTCGGCTCTCTCGCGTCCGGTTCAATCTTTCGACGCAACCGGCTGATCTGGTTATCTATCGCGCGGTCAAACGGTCCAGCGACACGGCCGCGCGTCAAGTCCAGCAACTGATCTCGATTCAACACATGGCCGGGGCGCTCAACAAGCGCCTCAAGCAAACGATACTCGCCCGACGAAAGCGGAACCAATACGCCGGATGGATCGATCAATTGCTGCTCGGCAGTTCGCAACTGCCAGCCTTCGAAATGGAACACCGCCCCAGTGGCCTGGATGACACGCCCAGTATTGGATCCGCGCCGCAACACGACCTTAATTCGCGCCACCAGCTCACGGGGAGAAAATGGCTTTACGACATAGTCGTCCGCACCGATTTCCAATCCCAATATGCGGTCGGTTTCTTCAGATTTCGCCGTCAGCAAAATGACCGGCGGGCCATTGGTTTCGGCCAGACTACGCGTCAGGCTAAGCCCATCTTCGCCGGGCATCATGATGTCGAGCAGCACGATGTCGATATCGAACCCCGCAAGCGCCTCACGCGCCGCCGTGGCGTCCGCAGCCTCTGTCACGCGAAAGCCCTGCCGCTCCAGATATCGGCCCAAGGGATCGCGGATCGATGCTTCGTCATCAACGAGCAGGATATGTTGCCGGGTTTTGTTCATCGTACGATGCTAATCCGAGTTACGGGTAACGGCAATGCGGCCCAGTGAAAATCGCGCTGTGATTACACCGGGCCGCTGTTGCGTGGCTATAAACGGGGGGATATGCGCCACGCAGCTCAGGTCGTTTTAGGTGCCAGCTGGCGAAGCTGGCATTTCGCCGTGATAGCCGCGCTTACCCTTGCGTCCCACCTTTTGTTCGTCCGCCGATAATATGCCGTCATTATTGGCATCGGCCATGCTAAAGCGCGCCTCGGCCGCGCTGCGGAACTCAGCTTTAGTGACCGCCATATCGTTATTGGCGTCTGCGCCCTTCATGCCCATGCCGCCACCGCCCCGGCCACCATGCCCAAAACCATGGCGTCCGCCACGATGGCCTTCGGCGCCACGCTCGGCGCGCTTCTCAGCTCGATCTTCCATACGGTCTTTATGGGCTGCGACAAATTCAGCTTCGCTGATCGCACCATTTTTATCCGCATCCATTTCTTGAAAATGCTCTTTGATTTTGGCTTCGCGATCACCAGCATTCAACGTGCCGTCACCATTGATATCCATTTTGGAAAATTTGGCGTCGGAAGCCGCCATCGCCTCTGCCTTGCTGACCGTACCATTGCCATCTGCATCCATTTTTGATGCCATATCGCCCGGCAACGCAAAAGCAGCCGCAGTCAACGAAAGCGCCGAAACAGCGCCGATAAGTAGAATTCTACGCATCTTGCATTCCTTGTCTTAAACATCCGGCGGGTATCGCCGATGGATCGGATATGGAGCAAGCTGGTCGCAAAACTATGTCACAGCAACCGCTATATTGTCGCAAATTGTATGTGTTCCTTAAAGCAATACCCAGCGGATGATACCGCCGACGATTGCCAATGCCGCGACGCTCAGCGCCCAGATGCCGACAAACCAGCCCAGTTGTTTGGCCCGCAACATCAATGATACCCGTCGTGCCCGACTTTGCCGCGAAACACCCAATAGGACCATGCGGTATAGGCAACGATAATCGGCACCATGATCGAGGCACCGATCAGCATGAACACCTGACTGCGATAAGGTGCTGCTGCTTCCCAGATCGTGACCCGCGCTGGTATGACGTTTGGCCAAATCGAAATGCCAAGGCCGATCAGGCAAAGGCCGAACAAGGCGAGCGCCCAGAAGAACGGTTGCGCGTCTTTGGTTTGGCGCAGGCTGCGGTAGAAGAAATAGGTCACAGCAATCGTCGCGATTGGCACTAGTGCGGTCGCCAGCACGCCCGGGAAACTCAGCCAGCGCATATGATATTGCGCCTCAAGCGTCAGCGTAGCGAGGCTGATCACGCCGATCATCGCCAGCAAGCTGATGCCCAGCCGTCCCGCATATGTCACTGCTTGCCGCTGCAAGCCGCCTTCGGTTTTCCAGTTCAGCCAGCACGCCCCTAAAAGCGCATAGCCGACGACAAGGCCAAAGCCGGTCAATATGCTAAACGGCGAAAGCCATTCCCACCAGCCACCGGCATAAGCACGGCCTTCGACGGTAATGCCTTGGAGCAGCGCGCCCAGTGCGATCCCTTGCGCGAACGTCGCGATGAACGAACCCGTCGTGAACGCACGGTCCCAAAGTTCGCGGTGTTCCGGATCGCGCCACCGGAACTCGAACGCTACACCGCGAAATACAAGGCCGAGGAGCATCGCGATCATTGGCGCGTAGAGTGCAGGCAGGATGATGGCGTAAGCAAGCGGAAAAGCCGCCAATAACCCGCCGACGCCCATGACCAGCCACGTCTCGTTCCCGTCCCACACCGGCGCGATGCTGTTCATCGCAGTATCGCGGTCGGTTCCGACCTTGAAGAAGGGAAACAAAATGCCGATGCCAAGGTCGAAGCCGTCCATCACAACATAGGCGATGATGGCGAAACCGATGATACCGGCCCAGATGACTGTCAGGTCCATTATACGATCTCCCCACTACGTGCATTACCCGGAACACCGTCGCCTGACAGCACCTGCGGCGCAGGCGTGATCCCTGCGCTGCGGATCGGGGCGTCGCTTGGCGGAGCTTCATGCGCTTCGGGCGGTTTCTTCATCAGACGCAGCAGATACCAGATACCCATGCCGAACACCGCGAAGTAGACCACGACAAAAGCGAGAAGTGAGATAGCAATGGCGGGCGCATCCAATGGCGATGCGCTGTCTACAGTCCGCAGCACGCCATAGATGGTGAATGGCTGCCGTCCGACTTCGGTCACCGCCCAGCCAGCGAGTACTGCGATGAATCCCGATGGTCCCATTGCAACTGCCGCCTTATGGAGCCATGGCCAGTCGTAAAGCCGCTTTCTGAACCGCGCGAACAGACTCCAGATGCCGATTGCGACCATCGCCATGCCTAGGCCAACCATGATTCGGAAAGCCCAAAACACGATACCAACCGGCGGCTCATCTGCGTCGGGGATGGTATCAAGTCCGGCGAGCGGCGCGTTGAGGTCATGCTTAAGGATCAACGACGACGCCTTGGGAATTTCGATCGCGTAATCCACCCTGCGTTCTTTGCTGTTGGGAATGCCGAACAA
>JBEBKE010000247.1:0-3329 GCA_040079555.1 Sphingorhabdus sp.
GAAAGCATCGCCGCCTATCGCACTTTGCTATCCGATGGCTGGACCGACGCGCTGGCCACACACTACCCGCTGGGCGGCGTGTGGACCTATTGGGATTATCAAGCCGGTGCTTGGCAACAAGACCACGGTTTCCGCATCGACCATTTGCTACTCAGCCCGGTTGCCGCCGACCGGCTGGTGAGCTGCGGTGTGGACAAGGAACATCGCGGGCGGGAAACGCCGAGCGATCATGCGCCGACTTGGGTGGAGTTGGCACTTTGACAGCGATGCGACGGGGCGTTCCGCCGTTATTGTTCGGGGCGCTTGCTCTGAGTATCGGGGCTTGCAGTTCACCTTTGCAGGCATGCGATGTGCCTATCCTGCAGAGGGTTGAAGATCCTGCATCAAAAATTGCGGCCTATTCTCAAGACGAAACTGCTGTCGTCAGAGTAAGAGTGATTGCCGGAGGAGAAACAGGGCTTTTTTTGGTGACGCAAGTTTATAAGGGCAGCTATCGCCCCTTCGCTTTGTTGACGCTGCCGGTTTTGTCCACCGCAACCTGCGGTCCGGGGCGAGTCAAATTTTTTGATTCCGGCATACTCGCTTTCGACTCCCGCAAAAGGTCATTCTATTTTGACAGGTTTGAAACCGAGCGAGACATAGCACAAGCCATTAAAACAAAGCGGTTGCCTCAAGCAACTATTCCGCCTGTCGATGTGATTGGAACGGTTGCAGGTGCGATATCGGTTCTAAGTCTCGGCCTCGCATTATTCTATAAATCTCGAGCGCAGAGAACTTCACATTAAATGCTGTTGACATTTTTCTGAGCCATATTGACAATTCCCGTTATTTCTGTAAAAACAGAAATAACGAAAAGGACGAGTCGTTATGGGCGTTGAGAAATATCCTGAGGCGTTGGAATTTATCCTGCATTGGGGAGAGATGGGGACGCATTGGGGGGCGAACCGGTCGGTGGCTCAGGTGCATGCGTTGCTCTATCTCAGCGATAAGCCGCTGGATGCGGAGACGATTTGTGAGAGCCTTGATCTCGCGCGCTCCAATGTTTCCACTGCGCTGAAAGAACTGCAAGGTTTTGGCATTGTCCGCCGCACGCATGTGGCGGGCGACCGGCGCGACCATTTTGTCGCCGAGACCGAGCTGTGGGATATGTTCATGGCGATCACCGCCGAACGCAAGAAGCGCGAGATTGATCCGGTGATTGCAAAGCTTGCCGAGTTGCAAGAGCGGATGGCGGCGAACAGCGATCTGCCCGATCATGTCCGCGACCGCATTGGCCGGATGCACGATTTCATCGGCACGCTGACGACTTGGTATGGCCAAGTGCGCGGGTTGAAGAAATCGACGCTGATTGCGTTGATGAAGCTGGGTGCGAAAGTTGCGCGGTTTATTCCGGGGGGGAAGGATTGATGGTTTTAATTTCAGCTCATCCTCAGCCCCTCCTCTTTAGGGGAGGGGCAGCGAGACTTGGTCTTGCGCAGCAAGGCCTAGTCGCAACGGGGTGGGGCTGCCTTAGGTTCCGCACGGCTCCGCAGCCCCACCCCAACCCCTCCCCTGAAGGGGAGGGGCTTAAGGAAGCCAACTAACCAAAACCCAAACAGGAGAAACGACAATGCCACCCGAACATTCGCGCATCTAACGTTTTCGATATTTCCTGAAATAACAGAATACTCTCTCCCAAGAAAGGACAAGACAATGACCATCCTTGCATACAGCCTTTACCTGATTCTCGTGATCGGCATGACAATTTGGGTCGCGTGGACGTTGAGCCATAATGGCAAAATCTATCTGATCCGCTGTTTCGGCCATGATGCCGAGCTGGCGACCAGTGTGAACCATTTGCTGGTCGTCGGGTTCTACCTTGTGAATTTTGGCTTTATCGCGTTGGCACTCAGCACAGCGGGCGAAGTTGAAGGCGGCGCGGAGTTGATGCGCTTCCTTGGCTGGTATGTTGGCCTTGCGGTGTTGGTGCTTGGCGGGATGCACTTTTTCAACATGGGTGCAGTGACGCGCCATGGGCGGAAAGTGGCTGACTGGGTCCATGAACGCGCGCCTGCGCCCGTTGCGCCGAAGGCAGAGCCAGAGCCGGTTGAGCGGCAGGTGGCGACGGCTAAACGCGACAGCATCTTGCGGTGACTATTTTGTAAAAAAGGTGGAAGAAAATAAGGCGGGAAGAGTGTTGCGTACATCTTCCCGTCTTGCTCGCCATAGGCGAGCGCTTTTCCGTTTAAACCGCCGCCAACGCCTGCTCAAAATCGGCAATCAAGTCATCCGCGTCCTCGATACCAATCGAAATCCGCACCAGATTATCCGTAATCCCCAATGCGTCTTTGCGTTCCTGCGGTACCGACAGATGCGTCATCGCGGCAGGGTGGCTGGCGAGCGTTTCGGTTCCGCCCAAAGACACCGCCAGCTTTGCGATTTTCAGCGCATCGAGGAAACGAAAGCTCTCTGCCTCGCCGCCTTTGATGAATACAGAGAACGTCGAACCCGCCCCTGAACAATGCCGGTCGAAAATGTCCTGTTGCCGCGCATCGTCGATCATGCCGAGATAACCGAGCCCTTCGACCTTGGGATGACTTTTCAGATAAGCACAGACCTTCGCGGCGTTTTCGCCAGCGCGGCTCATGCGCAGTTCCAGCGTCTCCAAACTGCGCAGCAACATCCATGCGGTGTTCGGATCGCAGATTGTGCCGATGACATTGCGCATCGGGCGGATCAGGTCGATCAACGCTTGGTCGCCGCAGACGCCACCCGCGACCAAGTCCGAATGACCACCGGCATATTTGGTCAGGCTATAGACGACCAGCTCCGCGCCTTGTTTTATCGGTTGCTGCCACAACGGACCTAGGAAGGTGTTGTCGATGGCGATGGCGGGTTTGTGCTCGCCCGTGAACGCCGCATCGCGCGCGCCGCGCACCGCTTCGACATCGACCAAAGCGTTGGTGGGGTTGGCGGGGCTTTCCAGATAGACCAAAGCGACTTTGCCGCCGGTCTCGCTGGCCTTGCCCTTGGCGCGCACCAACACCGCGTCGATTTCTTCGCGGGTGGCGCCTGCGGGAAAGTCGAAATAATGCACGCCGAACCGCGACAATATGCGTGCAATAAGTGTCTCGGTCGCCGCATATAGCGGCCCCGAATGCACAATCACATCATTCTGGCTGACCAACGCTAAAAGCAAAGTGGAAATCGCCGACATGCCGCTGGAGAACACCAGCGCATCATCCGCGCCATCCCACACCGACAGCCGGTCTTCCAATATCTCCTGATTGGGGCCGTTGAAACGGCCATAGACCAGACCTTCTGCCGGGCCTTTGCGCTTGCCAGTGATA
>JBEBKE010000248.1:0-3301 GCA_040079555.1 Sphingorhabdus sp.
GACAGAGGCCCGCTTTTTGGGTGTTCGTTTCAGCCGCGCCTAAAAGTCAAAGCGAGCCAAGAATGTGTAACGACGGTCGTTACGGAAGGCCGAGCGGGTTGCCCGCGTTCCGCTGAAATCGATCACCTGACTTGTCTGCGTAACCTCATCAAGAAGGTTGACCCCTTGGATACCCAGTTTCAAATTGTCGCTGACTTTGAAGAATATCGAGCCATCCAATTGCCCCGTGCTCTCGCCATAAATCGGGGAGAACGGGAAGATTACATCGCGGGCGGTCTGCAAGAATGCCGAGCGCCAGTTGTACGCGAGGCGGAACGACAAGGGCCCTTTTTCATAGAAGCCAACCGCGTTGATCGTATGCTTCGATGCGGCATTTAGCGGCAACCCCTCGGCCAGAGGACTTTGTCCCGCGCCGAGCGTCGAGTTGGTGAAATCGCCAGCATCGACATAGGTATAGGTTAATCCTGCACCCAATCCGCTCAACAAACCGGGTAAGAAATCGTAGGTCTGTTGATAGGCGATTTCGACGCCCTTAAGGACGCCTCCGGCCCGGTTGGTTGGGCCGTTTACCAATACGTCGGTTGAAACGCCCGATGGGCTGGTGATGTTTCTGACCGTCGCTCCGCCGTCAACGATACCAGATATCTTTTTGTAAAAGCCAGAAACGGTCACCGACCCGACATCGTCGAAATACCATTCGAACGACAGATCATAATTCCATGCCGCTGTTGGACGAAGCAAGCGGTTTCCAGTGTTAATTTGGAACAGAGGCCCGGTGGCAAGCGTGCCACCAGCTCTCAAATTCGCAGTATTGTCGCCGATTGTACCACCCGTTGCGAACGCTGATAGGTCAGGGCGATAAATTCCCTTAGCCGCCGCGGCGCGGACCAACATGCCGTTACCGAAATCTAGTTTTGCGTTAAAGCTCGGCAGCCAGTTTTCATAGGTGATGTTCGAACTGTCGTCGATTAGCTCACCTGTAAAGACATTTGCGAACTGGGCCAAGCGCGTTGGCGACAGGCTACAATACGCAGGCGCAGACTGGCCTGGTTGGACATTCGCGCACGCAACTTGCAACTCGGCAACACTGACAACCCCGTTGCCGTCACCATTGGGGGGCGTGTCGAAAAATTGGCCAGTTGGAAACGCGATCTGGCCACCACTGCGTACAGTTGTCTTCACATAGCGCAGTCCGATGTTGCCGCTCAATTTAGCGTTGCTTCCAATGTTCGCGCCGAAATCAACGCGACCATAACCGCCGAAAGTGCTTTCTTCTACATCCGAAATTTCGCCAGCGGTCCATGGGCCGCCGGGGACTATGTTATTACGCGCCGATATCGGGAACCAAGCATTAGGCGTCAATGTAGAGGCGGTGATTGCATTGGCCTGAGTGCGGATTGCGCCGCTCAGATAATCGGCAACCAAATTGTCGCCGCCAAAGAAGAAGGCTGAGCCGTCACCAAAAGGAGTGGGGCCGTTGCCACGCTGAAAGCCATCGCCAAATGGATTGCGAAGCTGCGCAGAATTCGGGAAGTCGCGAACATACGCGCCGCCGCAGCCAAATGCTTGAAAATCGCCGCAGTTCCAGTTGCCGCCGCGCCCTGTCCATGGTGCGCCAAGGTTGCCCCAGTTGGAGAAGTTCGCGCTGCGCGTTACGCGGCTACGATCACCCCAACGGGCCCCAAAGCGTGCCTTTTTGAAAAAACCTTCGTCGCTGACATCATACTCGGCGTCGGCGCGCATCGTTGTGAGGTCGCCTTCATTCTTCACCTGATTGTCGATTAGGAACCAATAGAATGTCTGCGCAGGGTCGTTGAAATAGCTCGATGGCGACGTCGTGCTGCCTGGTTGCAAAAACTCAACCTGAGGCGTGCTGCCGCTATTGTCGATCCGCAGATCGGTGTAAGTCTGCATCGCGGAGATGAAGCCGTCTTCCGTACGGTCCGATTTAATATGCTGCACTTCAAAATTGAACCGCAACCTGTCGGTAGGATCGAGTTTGATGTGGACCGAGAAATCTTCGGTTTTCGCTGTGTCTTCACGCTGAAAACGTAGCAACTCTGTGGGAATTCCTCGCCCACCGGTAAAGGGTTGTAGCTGCGTCAATGTTCCAGCTATGAACTGATTGCCATCATAGGTAGCCGTCGTTCCCGGTGCTAGAACAGGGAACAAAGCGTCATCGTTGACCAACGCCAGCACCGCAAATTCGTTCAACGTCGCTTCGGTTTCTGCGCGAAGATATTCGACCGTCACTTGTGCGCGTCCGTCAGTACTTTCCCATTGCCCAACGGCGGAAATCGCGTTGCGATCTCGTGTCAGGTCGGTGGTACGAACGCCTGCACCTTTGGGTACAAACACAGAATTGGTCGGCGGAAAGTTGGAAGCGTTCAATGCAGTGCCGGCACCGATGCCGCCAGATCCGACGGGGAGCACGCGAATACATGGTCCAGTCAGTGACCGGTCGCGATAGCAAGGGTCGGTAATCTGCGACGCGTCAGTGCGCGTTACCAGCTCCGACTGAGTATAGGACAATTGTAGGCCAAATGTACCGATACCAGTTTCGAAGGTGTTCGATCCCAGAATAGAGAAACCGGGCGACCATTCTTTCGCCAGATCACCGTAATTTCCCTCAACCGCGCCTGCCAGATGCAGACCGGGATTGTTCAGCGGCTTGCGCGTCACAAGGTTGACTGAACCAGCGATATCGCCTTCGATCATGTCCGCAGTAGAGTTTTTGTAAACTTCAATGCGACCAACCAATTCGGGCGAAACATCGTTGAACGACAATTCGCGTCCACCATTGGCCGAGAAAATATCGCGACCGTTTAGGCGCGACGCCACGTAAGGAAGGCCGCGAATGACAACGCCAGAACCTTCAACCGAAAAACGATCAGGATCATTACGCTGTTCAAAGCGCGAAATGTTGACGCCGGGAACGCGTTGCAGCGCTTCAGCCACCGAACGGTCGGCAAGCGCGCCAATGTCTTCAGCCGATAGCACATCGACGAAGGTGTCGGAGTCGCGCTTAAGGCTCTGCGCTGTTTCCAGCGCTTTGCGATAGCCATCAACGATAATCTCGGCTTCAGCTTCCTCAACCGACGCCGCATCTTCCGCCGCTGCATCCTGCGCGTAAGCAGGCTGTGCCGCCAACGCGCAAAGCGCTAAGGTTGAAGCCGTTGTCATCACGCCGTTGCGCCACGACCGTCCAAATGCTGAAATCTTCACCAAGCTATCCTCCATCCAGTACCTGTGCGGCGGATATGATTCCCACCGTCACTTAAACGTTGCATAATCAAAATTG
>JBEBKE010000249.1:0-3289 GCA_040079555.1 Sphingorhabdus sp.
GCGATTCAGGATATGGGCGCGGCGGGGCTGACCAGCTCCAGCGTTGAAATGGCCACCAATGGCAAGGCCGGGATCATCCTCAACATGGACATGGTGCCGTGCCGTGAGGAAGGCATGACGCCCTATGAGATGATGCTTTCCGAGTCTCAGGAACGCATGCTGATGGTGTTGAAGCCGGGGCGTGAGGATTTTGCCAAAGCGATTTTCGACAAATGGGAGCTGGACTTCGCGGTGATTGGCGAAGTCACGGATACCGGCCATATGGTGCTGACGTTCAAAGGCGAAGTTGTGTGCGATATCCCGCTCGGGCCGCTTGCCGAAGACGCGCCGCTCTATGATCGGCCCGCCGCGTCGAAAGAAGAATATAAGGCTTGGGCAAATGTGGCGCCATTGGGCGACATACCCGAAAGCACCGACATTGGCGCGGACCTGCTGAAGCTGATGGCCAGCCCGGACATCGCATCGCGGGCATGGATTTGGCAGCAATATGACAGCCAGGTTGGCGGCGATACGGCGCAGCTTTCGGGTGGCGACGCGGCCGTCGTCCGCATCCACGGCACCAACCGTGCGCTGGCGATGAGCACCGACTGCACCCCTCGCTATTGCTATGCCGACCCCTATGAAGGCGGCAAGCAAGCGGTCGCCGAAACCTATCGCAACATTTGCGCGGTAGGGGCCAAGCCGCTGGCGATCACCAACTGCCTGAACTTCGCCAACCCGCAGCGCCCCGAAATCATGGCGCAGATCGTCGGCTGCCTCGAAGGCATGGGCGACGCCTGCCGCGCGCTCGATTACCCGATCGTGTCGGGCAACGTGTCGCTGTACAACGAAAGCAAAGCCACCGGCGGCGGCAGCGCGATTTTGCCTACGCCCGCGATTGGTGGCGTGGGTGTGCTCGAAGATGTGAGCAAGATGGCGACGATTGGGTTTAAGAATGAGGATGATCTAATTTGGTTGATCGGCGGGCATGGCAATCACGTTGGCCAATCGGTTTGGCAGCGTGAGTGTCTTGGGATAGAAGCTGGCAACCCTCCTCAAACTAATCTGGAAATGGAAAAGAGGAATGGCGAATTTGTACGTCGGTTGATCGCAGACGGTGTAGTCAAATCGGTTCACGACATCTCAGACGGCGGCCTTTTGGTCGCAATTGCAGAAATGGCGTTAGCTGGAAACATCGGAGCTTTGCTCGACAGCCTAACAGCGTTGGAAGCTTTCGCCGAAGATCAGTCGCGATATATTGTCACTACTGCTCAAGGTGTTGAGGTGACCGGTGGCTTGAGAATAGGTAAAGTCGCAGGCTGGGCAATTGAGATCATCAATGAATGGGGCGCTGGCCACGTTGAAGTCGAAATTGACGACCTCCGCGCCGCGCATGAAAGCTTCTTCAAAAACTGGATGGAAAGCTGATGGCTGCGGCGGTTGGCTATTCCGGCACGCCGCTTGCGAAGAAGTTGAGCCTGAAAGATGGCATGCGGGTTTGGTTTGACGGCATGCCAGATAGCGTGCGGGCCAAGATTGACAGTTTTGGCCTGACGCTAGTTGAGGAACCTACGCCAACCCAAGACCTTGATACCGCGCATGTTTTCGTAACGGAAAAATCAGCGCTGGCTGAGCACCTCACCGTACTGCGCCACACCATCAACCCCGCCGGTCAACTCTGGGTCAGCTGGCCGAAAAAGGCGTCAAAAGTCCCCTCCGACATCACTGAAGATACCATCCGCGAACTGTGCCTGCCGATGGGCTGGGTCGATGTGAAGGTGTGCGCGGTGGATGCCGTATGGTCGGGGCTAAAGCTAGTGATCCGCAAAGAGTTGCGGTGAACACTTATCACCCAAATACCCCGTCGCCCCAGCGAAGGCTGGGGCCCATTACGTCTCTCCGCTTAAACCGATAGGCGAGATAGGCACCAGCCTGCGCTGGTGCGACGGGGGGTAGACGGCCAGACCGCAGTTAAGCCGCAACCGGCGCTAGCAAATCATAAGGATCAACGCCCGCCGACCGCATTTCCTCATGCGCGCGCCGATACATCACAGGCTCGCCGATCCCCATCCGCTTGCGTGCATCAGCCAAAGGCTCACGCAGCAAAGCGATAATGTCCTCATGCACAATGTTCTTCGCGGCTTTGCCAATACGCTGGCCTTCGCGGACCGCAGACATAATCGCGGCTTTCGGTGCCACGCGGCGCTTCAGTTCAAATCCACCAGCATAAGCGATAAAGCCGACGCCCAGATTGCGGCTTTGCGCATAAGTGAACGCCAGCACGCATTGCTCACCCAAAGCATCGCGGCCATAGCCGGTCAATATGTGGTGCAAATCATGCGTGTCGCGCAAACGGTCGCCATAACGATCGATGCCATCGTTGAACCGTTTGCCGCTGCTTTCAAACTGAGCATATTCCGCCTCGAGTCCGGCAGCCGACAGTCCTTCACGCTCCATAAAATCAACATAAGCGCGGCCCACAGTGCCAGCGGGCAGCTTTTTCAACGTGTCATGATCGTCGAGGACGTCAATCAATCGCTGTTGCGTGCCGAGTATCTTTTGGCCCTTGTCACTGAACCAGAATTTCTTGGCGACTTGGCGAAACTGTTTGCCGCGCAGCGCCGCGATGATGTGGAACACTTGCTCAGTGTCTTCCTTATCCGCGATCAGCTTGCGGAAATGATGCCAAGCTTTCAACGGGCGAAATTCGCTGCCCGGGCGTTCCGGGTGGTGAAAGGGGATCGTTGTGCTCGTCAAATTTGCGGTCGTCATGGGAGAGGCCTTTGCCGATAGATGCGTTGTCGCGTTCCTTACCTACATTGATGTTAATAACTGGTTGCCGTTATGCTTTCAATATCTTTTTTCGCCGGTATCATCCTGACATGAAAAACCCACCTTCGATCCCCTATACCGCGCTGCCGGCCTATGGTGATGCGGCGCAAGTCGCTCGTGCAGAACGCTTTTATGCGGAACTGAAAACGCGGCGAACCTGTCGTCATTTCAGCACCCGTGATGTTCCGCGCGCTGTGATCGAGCAAGCGTTGCTTGCAGCGGGGACCGCACCCAGCGGCGCGAATCATCAGCCTTGGCATTTTGCTGTGATTGGTTCGGCGGATAAGAAGCTGGCGTTGCGTGAAGCCGCCGAGGCCGAAGAAGCAGCATTCTATAATGGCAAGGCAAGCCAAGAATGGCTCGATGCGCTCGCACCGATTGGCACCGATGCCAGCAAGCCTTATCTGGAGACCGCCCCGTGGCTGATCGTGATTTTTGGTCAGCGGCGCGGGGGAATTAGCCCCGGCGATGACAAGCA
>JBEBKE010000250.1:0-3278 GCA_040079555.1 Sphingorhabdus sp.
CGGTCATCTCGTATCGGCTCATCCAACGCTCCCTTCCAGAAGCATTGAATCAAACTTAAACCGCTTTGGGAATCCCGTTTATGAGTTCACGGCCTAGTCCGTCGTAAGCGGCTTGAGATCGACCGGCGTCAGTCTTGAATTTGGAATATGTCAGCGCTGGCGTTCCGTCTGACCCGATGAACTGCATCTTCTTTAGAAAAGGCGGAATTGCGGAGGCGGACCCTCCTGTAAGCTTCAAGATTGTGGACATGTAGTTAGAACTAAACTTATCCGGTCGCTCCGCTGGTATAATCAGATCAAGCGCTTTTTTCAGAACTCCGGGCGCCGGAAGATAGGGAATTCCTCCTTTGATTTCTCGCCTACCGGATTTCTCATTCGCAGGGCTAGAAGTTGCCAACAACGGTTCGCTTCCAACCACGTCACTTATTGTGCCATCGCCAATCTTCGCCATTCAAGTTCTCCTGTCGGCGAGAATAGCTAAATAGAACGCAGCAGCAAGTGAATTCAATTCTGAGAGCTCTGTACTAAATCGACGGCTGCTTTTGGGCGTGACATTTCAAACTTCAAACAGCGGCTTCGTTCGCGTATCTGCCCCCTCACCGAACCTTAGCCAAAAACCCCTTAATCGCCTCCAGCGCCTCTGGTTCATCCAGCGAGGGCGCGTGGCCGGTACGGGGGACAGTAACCAGAGTTGCGCCTCCGTGCTTCTTCAACATCTTAGTCGCCACCGGCTTTTCCAATATATCCGAGTTTGCGCCGCGCAGCACCAGCAAAGGCACGCCCGTCATGCTTTCAAACACCGGCCATAGGTCAACGCCAGTCTCGCCACCGGGCTGCTTGAACGGCTCCGATATCTTCATATCATAATCGAAGACAATGCGGCCATTGCCCGAAAGCTTGCAATTCCGCTTTGCCAGCCGCAGCCAATCGTCGAGTTTATAGTCGGGGTAAACGTCGCCATGCGCGTCGGCCATTGATCGTGCGGCGTGCATCCATGTGTCAAAGTTGCGCGCTTGCCCGACATAGCCGCGAATGCGCTCTGCACCTTTGGCACCGATTTCGGGGCCGACATCGTTCAGGATCGCGCCCTTCATTTTGTCTTTCCACATCGTGGCCAGCAGCATCGATACGATACCGCCGAGCGACGTGCCAAGCGTGACAAAAGACTTCAGGTTCAGTTCGCGCAGCAATACGTCAACGTCTTGCATGTACGTGATCGGCATATAGCTCATCGGGTCTTTGGCATAGCCGCTGTCGCCGCGACCGCGAAAGTCGATGGCGATCATCCGCCGCTTTCCGCCTAGCAATTCCGCAACAGGCTCAAAGTCACGGGCGTTGCGCGTCAGGCCCGGTAAACAGATCAGCGGCGAGCGCGATGCGGGGCCAGCGTAATCCCGGTAATGCAGCTTTAGGCCATCGGCAGATTGCCAATATCTGTCTTCGAAATCGGCCATGCTTGCCTTTCTAAACGGTGCGCTTCACTACAGGCCCCATGAATCTGCAACCTGCCTTTGCCCCCTACCGTGCCGATCCGAAAATCGCCAGCCTTGGCGACAAAATAGGCGATCCGGTTTCGGCTGCGAATTTTCCAAAAACCGTGCTGCGCTATCGCAATGATCGCTGGGCCGCGACGGTGGGATTGGATCAGCTGACCGACGCGCAATGGATCGCACATTTTGGCCGGTTTGAGCCTCTGCCCGATAACCTGCCGCAGCCGCTGGCGCTGCGCTATCACGGTCACCAGTTCCGCCACTATAATCCCAATATCGGCGATGGCCGCGGTTTCCTGTTTGCACAGATGCGCGACGGTCTCGGCCGCTTGCTCGACCTTGGGACAAAGGGTTCGGGCACGACGCCCTATAGCCGCGATGGCGACGGGCGGCTGACGTTGAAAGGTGCAGTGCGCGAGATACTGGCGACCGAGATGTTAGAGGCGCTCGGCGTCGAAACCTCCAAGACATTTTCGGTGATCGAAACCGGCGAAGATTTGATGCGCGGCGATGAACCTTCGCCGACGCGGTCAGCGGTGCTGGTGCGGCTAAGCCATAGCCATATCCGCATCGGTGCGTTTCAGCGGATTGCCTATGAGGACGACGCAGCAATGATGCAGCGGCTGGTCAGCTATTGCCTCGATAACCTGTATGAGGTTCCGCACGGCGACAATCCGGCGGCCACGTTGCTGAATCTGGCGGTCGAGCGCGTTGCCGACCAAGCCGCAAGCTATATGGTCGCCGGCTTCGTCCACGGCGTGCTGAACACCGACAATATCAACATCACCGGCGAAAGTTTTGATTACGGACCGTGGCGGTTCACCGAATTCTGGGACCCGACGTTCACCGCCGCCTATTTCGACCATGAAGGGCTATATGCGTTCGGTCGGCAGGCAGAGGCGATGCACTGGAACTTGGCACAGCTGGCGATTTCGTTGCGGCTGATCTGTGAAGCCCCGCCGGTGGTCGCGGCGTTGGAGCGGTTTCCGGCGCTGTTCCAGTCGGCGCTTATCCGGCGGTTTTTGTGGCGTCTGGCTGTGTTCTCGCGCGGCGATGCGGACGACCGCAATCTGATCGAGGCCGCAGAAAAAGCGATGATCCGTGGCAAAATCTCCATCGATACTTTTTTCGCGCGTTATCGCGGCGGCCATGTCGCAACGCCCGCTGAGGATGACGACGCCGTGTCGTTCGAAGGCTTGCTGGGCGCTTACGCGACACCGCAGCGACCTCAAATCCCCACCTGCGGCATGTTGATCGACGAAGTTGAGGCAATATGGAGCGCCATTTCCGAACGTGACGACTGGTCGCCCTTGCAGGAAAAAATTGTCGCTATCCGGGAATATGGTGCCGCATTGCGAAGCGGTTTGGTGTAACCACCGCCGCATAACGACAATTTACTTGATGAAAGCAGCCGACTGTTCGCATAGGATGATGTGAAAGATCATGTAAACAGGGTGCGGGGCATTTGAGCGAGCTGATTTCCTTTGAGCCAGCAACCGGCGCGGAATTGTGGCGCGGCGCGACTGCTGACGTTGAGCGCGAAGTCGCTGCTGCGCGCGAGGCTTGGCCGCGTTGGGCCGCTGCACCGCTGGCTGATCGGGTATCGGCGTTGCGCAGCTTTGGTAGCCGCGTGCGTGCCGATATGGAAGGGCTCGCTGAACTGATCGCCCGCGAAACGGGCAAACCGATGTGGGAAGCGCGGACCGAGGTGGAATCGGTCGCCAACAAAGTCGATATCTCGATCAAAGCCTATGCCGACCGCACATCGCAGCGGCTGTTTGATGGCAA
>JBEBKE010000251.1:0-3277 GCA_040079555.1 Sphingorhabdus sp.
GCCGCGAGGAATTTTCGCGCCTCGTCCTTCAACGCCAGTTGATCGTCGGAAAAATCAAAATTCACGAGTGCTCTCTCCTCAGTCGCTGCTTGCAGCTTATGCACCTTCATACTTTATTCGCGCGCACGGGCAACGCAAATTTAATCGTGCGATTAAACTATTTTATAGTCCCACCTGCCCCCACTTCGTCATTCCCGCGAAGGCGGGAATCCATCATCTGACTTTGAAATTTAGAGTGCAGGTGCTGGACCCCCGCCTTCGCGGGGGTGACGATAAGAGAGAGAATATCATTTTTTGGATTTTTCTCTGTCCTACAAATAACCACTTTGGTTATCATGATTCGCATGAAAGCCAAATGGCTTGAAAGGACGAAACATGGACAGTGCAAATATCGACGACTTGATCGAAGAATTGATGGAACGCGAAGGCGGATATGTGAATCATCCCGCAGATCGCGGTGGTCCGACTAACTGGGGCATTACCGAAGCGGTCGCGCGGCGACAGGGCTATGTCGGCGATATGCGAGCGATGCCGCAAAGCGATGCTGCCGCGATTTACAAACGGCTATATTGGCTATCCCCGCGCTTTGACGCGGTGGCAGAACGCGCGCCGAAACTGGCAAGCGAAATGTTCGATACCGGCGTCAATATGGGCACCGGCACAGCGACCGGATTTCTGCAACGTGCGCTGAATGCGCTGAACCGAAATGGTTCGGATTATGCAGACATTTCGGTCGACCGCGCAATCGGCACAGCAACGCTGAACGCCTTGAACGCATTCCTAAAGAAGCGCGGCGCAGGAGCAGAGGCAGTGCTGCTGAAAGCCGTAGAGGCGCTGCAAGGCGCGCATTACCTGAAAATTGCAGAAGCTCGGCCCAGCCAAGAAGCCTTTGTCTATGGCTGGCTATCCAACCGTATTGGTTAGTCGAGCACCGTTTCAGGTGAGACCTTAGTGTGACTTTTCAAAACAAATGGAGATAGTACATGCCCTTAATCGAAACCCTTATCGGCCCACTTGCTGCGTTAATCGACAAGCTGATCTCCGATCCCAAAGCCCGCGATGCCGCCAAGCTGGAGCTGATAAAGCTACAAGGCGGCCAAGACCTTGAAACATTGCGGACCCAATTGTCCGCCATCCTTGCCGAGGCGCAAGCCGCCGACCCATGGACCAGCCGCGCGAGGCCTTCATTTCTTTACGTGATGTACCTCATCATCCTCTGGTCGCTACCAATGGGCCTAATCGCGGCATTCCGCCCGCAAGCCGCCACCGACATCGCGGCTGGCATGAATGCGTATTTGTCTGGGCTGCCGGAACCGCTCTATGCGCTGTTTGGGACGGGCTATCTCGGATATACGGCGGCTCGCCAATGGGGAAAGGTTAAGGGTGTCGAGAGGTAAAGCACGTCGCCTCCGCGAAGGCGGGGGCCGCAGTCGGCCTTCAACCGCGATGCGGGATAAACCGACTGCGATCCCCGCCTTCGCGGGGATGACGAGGATGACGGGAATGCACGGAGATCACGGGAATAGCTTGACCAACTCCCCACCTCGCCCTACTCGCCCCAACTGTAACAGGTGCCTTGTGAAAGCAGGGTGAAAAGGGAAGCCGGTGTCAATCCGGCGCTGTACCCGCAACTGTAACCGGCGAGTGTTCCGTCCAAATGCCACTGAAAAAGTAGGGACTGTCCCTACTTTTTGGGAAGGCGGCAGACCATTTTGACCCGGGAGCCAGGAGACCTGCCTGTTACCGCTGATCCTTTGCGCGTGCGGGAAGACACGGGCGAACGAATGGGGCCCAATTCCGGGCTTTCCTTCGCGTGACGGCATTAGAATGCAACGTCATGTGAAGGGCAAACATCGTTATGAAATTTTATCCCTATGGGGCTCTGCTGCCGCTCGCTTTTTTCGTCACGCCGCTTTCGGCGCAGAATCAGACTGCTGAAGACGAACCCTATCAGATTGACCCAATTCAAACCGTTCAGCCCAGCGAGGACGAAATCACCGTCACCGCGACCGGTTTCCGCCGCGCTGTCGCCAACGCCCCGCAAGCAATCACCATATTCGACCTCGACGCCATAGAGCGCACGCAAACAACCGATGTTATCAGCCTGTTGGAACGGTCAGCAGGCGTCAACGTGGCGCGCAACGGCCCGCGCGGCGGGTTCGCCACAGTGCGGGTACGCGGTGCAGAGGCTGAACAGCTTGTCGTACTGCACGATGGCGTTCGCGTGTCTGACCCGGCGGCTCCCGCCGGCGGCTATGATTTCTCAAACCTTGGCCTTGGCGGCGTCGGCAAAGTCGAATTGCTGCGCGGAGCAAACAGTCTGATCTGGGGCTCGGATGCCATTGGCGGTGTGCTTTCGGTCGAAACCCGAAAAGGCAATTACGGGCTATGGCTGAATGCCGAATATGGCAGCTTTGACAGCCGGTCGGTCAATGCCACAATTCTCGACGACATCGGCCCTGCAAATATCTCGATCAGCGGCGGCTGGAACAAAAGCGATGGCTTTTCTGCCTTTGACGGTGGCACCGAAGCTGATGGCTATGAACAAGCCTTTGCGCAGGGACGCGCCGTGATCAAAGCCAACAGCCAGCTGAACCTGATTGTCTCGGGCCGCTATTCCGATAGCCGCGCCGAACAAGACGGCTTCCCCTTCCCGCTTTATGCCTTTGCCGACACGCTGGAATATCAGGATACCGTCCAATATTCGGGCTATGCAGGTGCCGAATATGATGCCGGTTGGACGCGAGTCCAGGGCGGCTATGCGATCAGCAATACCGCGCGCGACTCTTATGACCCAACCTTTGGCTCGGCCCCATCGTTTAGCGCGGACGGACGGTTGGAAAGGCTAACGCTGAAAGGCGAAGCCGATATCACCAGCGAGCTGAAGATCAATGCCGGGTTAGACAGTGAGGATAGCCGTTACGTTACAGCGCCCTTTGGCAGTAGCGGCAAAACTGGCCTCGACAGCGCGCATGCTTTGCTGACTTATGAAGCTGATCGGTTATTGCTCTCGGGCGGCGCACGCGTTGATGATCATCGACAATTCGGCACGCACTGGACGTTGGGCGCAAACGCATCCTATTCGCTGAGTAACGATGTCATGCTGCGCGCCAGCTTTGGCGAAGGCTTTAAAGCGCCGTCGCTGTTCCAATTGCTATCCGATTACGGCAACACTGCGCTGCGACCGGAAACGAGCCGCAGCTATGATATCGGCATCGTCTTTAGCAATAACATCCCGCAAGGTGACATCCGGGCATCATTGACGTTGTTCCGCCGC
>JBEBKE010000252.1:0-3258 GCA_040079555.1 Sphingorhabdus sp.
CGGCACTACAGCGGCGCAGGGAGCCGCCATCACCCGCTGGTCCTTCCCTGACCGTCTTGGCGAAGCATGGGAACCGATCACTGATCGCTTCAATGCCGATGGCACGCGATGCTCACCTTTCTGCACCGCCGATATTTCGGACGTGGCTGAGAAGACCAAGGCAGCCTATGGGCGCATCGATTTCGGTCGTGATTTCAGCAATGGTTGGAACCTCGCCGGTAACTTTGGCGTCCGTTATGTCCACACAACGGTTGAAAGCCGCGGGACTATCACGACAGCGGATCCAAGACGTTTTGACGCTCTGCTGGCAGGCGGCAATGGTGACGGCATCGTTCAAGTATCCGAGATCCAGTTGGTTTGCGACAACGCGCCAAATGGTGCGCCCGGACTCGATTTTTGTGCCCTTTCCGCTGGCCGGAAGGCAGCATTTGCGGCGGCACATACCGGCCAGGTAATTATCGATGATCGTGACATCACGTTCGATCACTGGTTGCCGAGCTTCAATGCCAAGCTCGACGTCGGTGGTGGGTTGCTATTCCGAGCTGCCGTTTCGAAAGGCATTTCGCGGCCGGATCTAGCGCTCTTCCGCGCAGGTGGCGCGATCTCGGATAACACGGCGGACTTGGCAGATGATGGCACCCTTGAATCTGGACCACTGTTCCAGCTCTTCACCGGGAACCGCAACGTGCAGGCGACGCAATCTTGGAATTACGACCTCTCGGCGGAATGGTATTTCGACACCGTTGGTTCCATTACAGTCTCTGCCTTCCTGAAAGATATTAAGGGAATCGTGAGCAGCGGCAGCAATGTCGTCAATTATCCATCGAGTAATGGTGACATAGCGGTTGAAGTCAACGGACCAAGCAATGAGCTGGGAGGAAAGCTAAAGGGCGTCGAAATCAGCCATCAGCAAACCTATGACTTCTTGCCAGGATTGCTAAGCGGCCTCGGCTCGCAGTTGACGTACACTTATGTCGACGCTGGCGATTTCACCAATCCTGACCTCGCTGGAAACCGGGGCACGTTCGCTTCGCTGCAACCGCTGCAGGGGGTTTCGAAGCACACCGTCAATGCCACGGTATTCTTCGAAAAAGGCCCGCTGGCTTTGCGCGCAGCCTATAACTGGCGGTCCGATTTCTTGATCACTCCACGCGACGATATTTTCCCGTTCTCGCCAATCTGGCAGGAATCATCGGGTCAGCTCGATGCGTCGATTTTCTATTCGGTAACGGATAACATCAAAGTGGGCGTTCAGGGTGTGAACTTGCTCGATTCGGTAACGCGAACCTCGCAGGTCGTCGATTTCGATGGAACGCGCTTGACCCGCTCCGCCTTCCGGAACGATCGTCGGTACACTTTCTTGGCGCGCTTTGACTTTTAGGCGTCGCTGAAAAGAACACCCAAAAAGCGGGCCTCTGTCATCCGACCGGGGCCCGTTTTTCGTTTGAATTGAAATGCTTTAGGGTAACATAAAGCATGTCCATTTTTTGGAAAAGGCCGGGAACATGAAGATTGGAGTTTCAATCGCTTTAGCCGTCAGCGTCATCGGTGGCCCAGCCTTTGCCAATGCCGAACAAGCCAGCGAAATGCCCAAATGGGACTTGGTCTGGTCCGACGAATTTGACAGCGCAAAACTCGACAAAACGAAATGGAAGCCGGAGAAATCTTGCTGGGGTGGCGGCAATAACGAACGGCAATGCTATACTGGGCGGGACAAAAATATCCGCGTCACCGATGGTCATTTGCGGCTGATCGCGTTGAAAGAGCAATTCACTGGCCCAGACCGACCACCTGAAATTGCGGCGATGCCAAATCCCAAAACCACGCAGCCGTTCACATCCGGCAAAATCCGCACACGCGGAATTGCCAGCTGGCGTTATGGCAAAGTCGAATTTCGCGCCAAGCCGCCAAAGGGCCAAGGCACTTGGCCGGCCATATGGATGATGCCAGAAAACGATTATTATGGCATATGGCCGTTGTCCGGCGAAATCGACATATTGGAGGGCGTGAACCTCGGCGCTTCTTGCACAGAGTGTGCGGGAACCGTGGGTGAAAACCGGATGTTAAGCGCCATTCATTTCGGCGATAAGCCGCCCAAAAACACGCATATTCATAAAAGGGTCGCGCCGCAGAACCTGGCCCTGCCGTCCGATGATTTTCATATCTGGACATTTGAATGGGGGGCTGGGTTGATGCGGTTTTACCTTGATGGCCACCAATATTGGGAAGTGACTGCCGATCAACTGTACAGCGGCTCGCCAAAGGCAAAGGGAAATCCAGTTGCGCCTTTTGATCAGCCCTTTTACATCATGGCCAATCTCGCCATCGGGGGGAAATTGGCGGAAGAGAATAATGACAAGGGGATCGTCATGGATTCCGTTCCAGCGGAATTTGTCATAGACTGGATCCGCATCTATGAATGCGCAGAGGACCGCCAAACTGGGCTTGCCTGTATGCAAGGCGTCAAAGGGGATAAGTAAGACATGGCGAGACGCCGCCAAGCCGTTACCATTAAACACGTCGCCGCCGATGCAGGGGTTTCCCTGCAAACGGTGAGCCGCGTGATTAACAGCGAGCCCAATGTGCGGCCCGCGATGCAAGAACGGGTGCAAGCCTCAATTGACCGGCTGGGCTATGTTCCGTCGATCGCGGCTCAACGGATGAGCGGATCGCGGTCTTACCTGATCCTTGCGATTAACGACCGCGACCGTACGATTGCCGATTGGCAAACACGCCAAGGCAGTGACTGGGTCGGCCAGATGTTGCTCGGCGGTATGTTGAAATGCGCTGAGCACGGGTATCGCATGATATTCGAACTGGTCGATACACATAACGACCATGTCGAGCGAGAACTGGGCGCTGCCATCGCAGCGTTGCAACCCGACGGCGTGATTCTGACCCCTCCACATTCGGAAAACCCGAAAATTACTGGCTTTCTGGCTGCCCGAAAAATCCCGTTTGCGCGTATTGGATCTGACAGCCCAGGTCCAGGCGTCGCCATGACAATGGATGATGACGGTTCTGCACGTTTGGCTACACAGCATCTCGTTGCGCTTGGTCACCGGCGGATTGGATTTATCGGCGGGTCAGAAGAGTACAGCCTGTCCGCTTGGCGCCTAGAAGGCTGGCAGCAATCGATGCTTGCCGCTGGTGCATCGCCCGACGGGCTATTCGCGCAGGGCGATTTCAGTTATGAAAGCGGCGCGATGGCGGCGAAGGAACTGTTGTCGCTAGCTGATCGGCCCACAGCGATCATTG
>JBEBKE010000253.1:0-3240 GCA_040079555.1 Sphingorhabdus sp.
TCCATCGGCAGTTGCTGCAGCACTTCCTTGGCAAAGCCGTTGACGATCAGCGCGACGGCTTCCTCGGCATTCAGGCCGCGTTGCATTGCGTAGAACATCTGGTCGTCGGAAATCTTGCTGGTCGTCGCCTCATGCTCGATCTGCGCGCTGGGGTTGCGGACTTCGATATAGGGGACGGTGTGCGCGCCGCTCAGAGACCCGAGCAGCAGCGAATCGCACTGAGTGAAATTGCGCACACCCTCCGCATTGGGCGCAACGCGCACCAGCCCGCGATAGGTATTGTTGCTGTGTCCGGCGCTGATGCCCTTGCTGACGATGGTCGAGCGTGAGCCCTTACCATTGTGGATCATCTTGGTGCCGGTATCGGCTTGCTGGTAATTGTTGGTCACCGCGACCGAGTAAAATTCGCCGACGCTGTTCTCGCCGTTCAGCACACAGCTTGGATATTTCCACGTCACCGCGCTGCCGGTTTCGACCTGCGTCCAGCTCACCTTGCTGTTCCGTCCCTGACACAAAGCGCGCTTGGTCACGAAATTATAGATGCCGCCTTTGCCCTCGGCATCGCCGGGATACCAGTTCTGCACAGTCGAATATTTGATCTCTGCATCGTCCAATGCGACCAATTCGACGACGGCGGCATGAAGCTGGTTTTCATCGCGCATCGGCGCGGTGCAGCCTTCGAGGTAGGACACGTAACTACCCTTGTCAGCAACGATCAACGTGCGCTCGAACTGGCCGGTATTTTCCGCATTGATGCGGAAATAGGTGGACAGCTCCATCGGACAGCGCACGCCTTCGGGGATGTAGACGAAGGTCCCGTCGCTGAAGACCGCGCAGTTCAATGTGGCGAAATAATTGTCGTGCATCGGCACGATCTTGCCGAGATATTTCTTCACCAGATCAGGATATTCCTTGATCGCTTCGGAAATGCTGCGAAAAATAACGCCCGCGCGTTCGAGTTCTGCACGGAAAGTGGTCGCAACCGACACACTATCAAATACCGCATCCACAGCAACGCGGCGTTGCGGCAATCCGCCATCTTCGCCGCCCTCTACCCCTGCGAGCAATTTCTGCTCCGCAATCGGAATACCCAACTTTTCGTAAACGCGCAGGATTTCGGGATCGACCTCGTCAAGGCTGCCCAGTTTCGTCTTCGCTTTAGGCGCGGCGTAATAATAGGCATCTTGATAATCAATCGGCGGCACGTTCAGCTTGGCCCAATCGGGCGGCGTCATCGTCTGCCACATGCGGAACGCTTTGAGCCGCCATTCGAGCATCCATTCAGGCTCATTCTTTTTGCCGGAGATAAAGCGAACGGTGTCTTCGGTCAGGCCTTTTTCAGCGAACTCGGTTTCGATGTCCGATGACCAGCCATGTTCGTAATCCGCAACCTTATCGGCGGCATCCCATGCGGCTTGGTCTTTGAGGGCGATATCGTCGGTCATCGTGACAGGCTCGTTAAAGAGATATTGGCCAGCGCCCCGCGAACAGCATTATTGACCACCCCCATATGCGGCTTTACCGCGCAATCGGGTTCAATGCTGCAATGGCACGTCTGTTCATTGACACAGCCGGTCAAAGCAATCGGCCCTTCCACTGCCTCGACGATATCGGCCAGCGTGATGGCTGCGGCAGGCCGCGAAAGCTGTATCCCGCCCCCTGCCCCGCGCACCGAGCGAAGCAGTCCACCTTTTGACAATATGCTGACCAGTTTTTGCACCGTGGGCAACGCAATGCCAGTCTCCGACGCCAGCTCTGTCGCCGACGTGCGCAGGCCGCCGCAATGGCGCGCCGCAGCACCCATTACCACCACTGCATAATCTGCCATATTGGATAGCCGCATAGCGCACCCGAATCCTAATCAGATAAAATCGTTCCGATTAGCCCTCTGGGCGCATTTTTTGCGGAAATCAACCCTAGGGATTTCGCCTAATTTGGTTCGACAAGTTCAAGATCAGCCTCTTCGCCTTGCCCTTGCTTGCTGCGCCCTATCGCGCGGTCGACCCATTGTTCGTCCACGCTATCCGGTTCGATTGCTTCGTCAACGCTAGGGGCTGGCTCTGGCAATTGCTCCCCTTCGATGGGTTGACCATTTTCATCAAGCAGCAGTTCTTCGCCGTCTGCGCCGAGAGTCATTTCCTCACCATCCAGCCGTTCGGGGAAAGTCACGTCGGTGGCAAAGCGTTCAACAGGACGTTTAGCCACCGCCACGCGCATATAGCTGCCCCATGCTGTCGCGGGTGCATTTCCGCCCTGAAGATTGCCGACAGCGCGCGCATCATCACGGCCCATCCACACGCCTGTGGTCAGGCCAGAGGAAAAGCCCAGGAACCAGCCATCCTTGTTGCTAGATGTCGTGCCCGTCTTGCCCGCCGCAGGGCGACCAATCTGCGCAGCTTTACCCGATCCTGCCGCCACCGCCGATTGCATCAGGTCGATAACGCCCGCCGCGACATAAGGCTGCACCAGTTGCGTTCCGCTTGACGCTTTGTGCCGATAAATCACATCGCCATCAATCGTGGTCACTTTGCTGATCGAATAAGGGGTCACGCTGCGCCCCTTTGCCGCGATCGACGCGAACGCGCGGGTCATTTCGATCACGCGCGTTTCAGATGATCCCAGCACCATCGCAGGGCCGGTGCTGATCGGGGTAGAGATGCCAAAACGCCGCGCCATATTAGCAATCGCGCTGGTCCCCACTTCTTCGCCGATTTTGGCAGCAACAGTGTTTTTGGAATAGGCAAAGGCAGTGCGCAAAGTGATTTCACCGGCATAGGTGCCGCCACTGTTTTTCGGCGACCAGCCGTTAATCGTTACCGGCTCGTCCACCACCTTATCGTCGGGACGGAAGCCAGCCTCTATCGCCGCCAAATACACAAAGGCTTTCCAAGACGATCCCGGTTGACGTACGGCAGTGACCGCGCGGTTATAGTTGCTTTTGGCGTAGTCGGTGCCGCCAACCATCGCGCGCACAGCGCCGTCGCGGTCCAATGTGACGACCGCACCCTGCGATCCGCGCGGAACATGAGCAGACAAAGACGCCGCAGCCGCCCGCTGCATCGACAGATCGATTGTCGTCCAAACGTCAATCGGCTTTTCGGTTTCGTCGATCAAGCCATCAAGTTGGGGCAGCGCCCAGTCGGTGAAATAGCGGACACTGTCCTGCGATTTTTGCGACGCCAGTTTCACCTTTGCCGGCTTCGTATTCGCGGCTTGCTCAGCGGTAATCATGCCCGCATC
>JBEBKE010000254.1:0-3218 GCA_040079555.1 Sphingorhabdus sp.
GCGAAAGCCCGTTTGCGCCGCGCATCAACGCGCAAAGCGAAGACGACGGCTATCTTGTATCGTTCATCGCCGATGTCGAAAATGACCGGGCGGAATGTGCGTTGATCGACGCCAAAAATTTCGCGGCAGGTCCTGTATGCCGCATCATCCTGCCCGAACGTTTCTGTTCAGGCACGCACTCGGTATGGGCCAACGGCGATGATATCGGCATGGGACCGAATAGCGTGTTGAACAGTCCCGCAGCTTAGCTGGCTCGTGCCTTTCGGCATTTTTTCGGTTTAAAGAAAATTGGAGCGGGCGAAGGGAGCGGGTGTGGTGATGCCATCATTGACAGGGGCGTCGCGCAGCGACGACCCTGTTTCAACCGTCTTCAGATCATCGGGAACAGTGTGATTAGTGTCGTTGATTGATGGACTGTCAGTCATGATTCTTCGCTGTCATGGGAACGGTTTCAGGCAGCATTCGACATGGCTGTCTTGATGCGGTGGACGGTGGCAACGCCGACCTTCACTTTCTTGGCGGTTGCATTGATGCTCATGCCGCCATTGAGCAGCCGCTCGATACGATGATGTTTGTCGGCATCGAGCTTGGGGCGACCAGATCGTTTCGTAGTGCGAGCTAACCCTGCTAATATTCTGTCGCGCAAGATGCTCCGCTCAAGCTCGGCAAAGACGGATAGCATCGAGAACATCGCACGACCCGCAGGGGTCGATGTGTCGAGCCCTTGGGTGTGCAGGTAGAGGTCAACGTTCCGTTCGTTGATCTCGCCAAGGAAGGCGACCAGATGCTGGAGTGAACGACCAAGCCTATCGACGGACCAACATGCGATGAGGTCGATCTCTTTCTTGGTGACCATCTTCATCAGCTTGTCGAAGGCGGGTCGCTTATCCCTGCCTTTGGCTCCACTGATGCCTTCGTCGGCGAGCACCTCGATGATCGTCCAGTCCATGCGTTCGGCAACGCCATTGAGTTCACGAAGTTGGTTCTCGACAGTTTGGGTGTCGGTCGAGACGCGGGTGTATCCGTCTTTGCCGAGCTTGAGCGGAGCATCTTGCGCGACAGAATATTAGCAGGGTTAGCTCGCACTACGAAACGATCTGGTCGCCCCAAGCTCGATGCCGACAAACATCATCGTATCGAGCGGCTGCTCAATGGCGGCATGAGCATCAATGCAACCGCCAAGAAAGTGAAGGTCGGCGTTGCCACCGTCCACCGCATCAAGACAGCCATGTCGAATGCTGCCTGAAACCGTTCCCATGACAGCGAAGAATCATGACTGACAGTCCATCAATCAACGACACTAATCACACTGTTCCCGATGATCTGAAGACGGTTGAAACAGGGTCGTCGCTGCGCGACGCCCCTGTCAATGATGGCATCACCACACCCGCTCCCTTCGCCCGCTCCAGACATCCAGAAATAGCTGAAAAACAGTCAAAAAACCGCACCCAGCGGTCGAAGACTGCTGTCTGCTACGCAGAACTGCTACATAATGCGCAATCCTCTTCAAGCACAAGCATCTGTAATCGTTCTGAAAACAGTCGAAATGACTGCTAGCGCTGACCGAATGGTCAGTGCCTCCGTTGCTACTCTATAACCAAGTGATCAAGATTCAAATCGGGGTATTCAATACGATTGACCCCTTCAGCCAGCAGCGCTGCTCGAAATCCATCGCCATAAATGCCATCGATGCCAGAGCCATCCTCTCCCGATGTCCAACCGCCAAGCGCAAGTGAGATATCCCGATCCGCCCTGCTCGCTCGCAGCGCATCTCGAAAGCAATGTCGGAAGCTGTGGAAGCAAGTTAGGGGAGCATGGGCACCTATACGATGCAGAAAGCGGCTGAACCATTTCGAGAAGTTCGTGCTTCGATAGCCATGTGGTCCGACGGAAAGCTCATCGAATAGCTTCTCTTCCATCGCTTTCCGTTGGTCAGCAACAAATCGCAGGAATCCGATCCTGATGAGTTCATTGTGAATTGGAACAATTCGTTCACTCGCTGCCGTCTTGACCCGTTTGTCAGACTCTACGCTTCCTTCGATGATCACGAAACAATGAACGCCGTCAATCAGCTTCACATCGGCGGTGTCGAGTTGGCATATCTCGTTCATCCGCAAGCCCGAAAATAGCGCGATGAGTGGAATCCAGAATCTCGCCCTGCGCGGTCGCGCATCACCGACCTTCGCATATCCATAAACATCATCCACGCATCCCGTGAATAGCGGTGCATTGAAGATGCATCGGAGTTGGTCGGTGGAAAATGGGCGGCGCTTGTCTCGACGCTTAACGGGGTCGGTGAGACGCAAGCCCTTGGCAGGTGACTTGTCGATATATCCTTCGTCAACTGCCCAGTTCAGGACGCCGCCGAGCTTGTTGAGGTATGCGTTCACATTGGCGATGCTGATCGTAACCGTTCCAGCCGCCTTCTTTCCCTCTTCGACCGCTTGCAGAATTGTCAGATGGGGGAACTTCCGATCAGCATGTCGCGGAACATCGAGCAACATCTGAACAAAGCCCCTGCATTGCTCGCGTGTGACTTTTTCGATGGGCGTGTCCTCGCCAAAGAAAGCCGTCACCCACTTACGAGTAGTTAGATACGCATCGACTGTGCGCTTGCACCATGTGTGCCGAGGATCAACGGTGTAAAGATCATATACCTCGCCCAGCGTCTTGCCTGTGGCACTTTTCTGACTTGACGACTCGACACCTAATTCCGTGAAGCGCAGGTGTAGCTCGTTTAGGAGCGACCTCTGGTCCGCAATCCCATCAAGATGTCTGCTTGTTGCTACCATCGGCTGAATCAACAGACCGATAGCAACTCGTGCAACATCGAACTCCGCCTCTACTTCAGCGGCGGCGGCATGAAATCTTCGACGCGCAATTTCGACACTATCAGTTCTCAGCGAACGCCATATCTCAGACCGTCCCAGAACAGTCCTGAGAGCGTTTGGGACGCGCTTCCGATAGTAGATGATGCCCCCTCTCGAAAAGGCACCAGCGGGCAATTTACGTAGCAAATTTGTGTAGCAGTCATTTCGACTGTTTTCAGAACGATTACAGATGCTTGTGCTTGAAGAGGATTGCGCATTATGTAGCAGTTCTGCGTAGCAGACAGCAGTCTTCGACCGCTGGGTGCGGTTTTTTGACTGTTTTTCAGCTATTTCTGGATGTCTGGAGCGGGCGAAGGGATTCGAACCCTCGACCCCGACCTTGGCAAG
>JBEBKE010000255.1:0-3215 GCA_040079555.1 Sphingorhabdus sp.
AAGGTCCTCTACCAGCATCGCACCGCCGTCTACACCAACATACCATTGACCATCACGGGCCATGGAAGGTGAAGCCAGAGCAGTGGAGGCGAGTGCTAGGCCAATTGCTAACTTACGCATCAACGTTCCCCTTTTCTTTCTTAAGGATGAAAAACCGGACTTAGCTACTACCGATTCTGTTTCAGCGTTGCAAGCGCGCAATGCACTTAAACTGTTGCCAAAATGTCGCCTTTTTGAAGAAAGCACCTGATTTCAGAGGTGTTTTCGCTCGCAGTTGATGTCGCGTCTTCCGACGTTTCGATGCGTAATCGGAATTATTGCTGTTCGGTCAGGGGATATTGGATATCTGCCGTAAATGACCGAGAATCGCTTCAATTGCAGCCCGCGCTTCTAGGTCAATCACTGCTCCACCGACGGGGCTGTTAATTGCGCTCGGCGAATTCCAATCCCCGCCAATGTAAAATAGTCTCTTGCTTCCCGAAACGAGCCATACGGTCATTCCCTCCACGGGCGAAATATAGCGCCAGCTGCCGTCCGACCATCGCGCAATCTGCCCTGTCCGCCCCTCCCATTGCCCTATCGCAGCGCTACCGATGAGCCAGCACAGCCCGTCGCTACTGCTCGTAAGGCCGGTTGGCGGCAGCGCCAATTCGGCCTCCACTACCGGATAAAGCAGCGCGTCAATCCGCGCCAGCGCTTCGTTATGGGTGATTTCTTTTTGAGCTTGTCCCACGTAAAGATTAGGCAGTGAGTGTCTTGCTGTTGCGTCGTCTGGCATAGAGTGATCCTCTGAATACTGAGTAAATTCGTGATATTTTATGGCTGCCAGATAATCGGCAGCACCAGTGGCGGAGACTTGGCAAAACGCCCAACTTGGACAATTCGAAACTCTAAGGCTGTATTGGACGCCAGCGAAAGGCCCGAAATACCGGATGCAGTAACGATAATTGATGGTTGGGTAGTGCTCCACGAAGCAACCAACGTCCCTGCAACAAACAGTTGCACCTCGAAATCGGTCGGACCTTCGCTATTCGGAATATCCGTGCCATCAACCCAGCCATGAACCAACCGGTCACGCCGTTGCCATCGCAACTGAATGTCACCCGAACCGAGTTTTTCAATCTCACCGTGAACAGGTTTTCGGGGTCGAATAGCATGTCCTTTGACGGCTATTGATCGTTCGATCGGCATAGCATCACTAATACCGAGCGCCGCTATTGTCACGGTTGCGTCAACTGGTGTCGGCACCGCATCAAGCGGGAACAAACTTTCCGGCTCGATTAACAGAACGTCCGTTAGAACCGGGTGGGCGGTATCGCTGTCGGTTCCGAAGCACCCACGCAGTAGCCCCGTTAACCGGTAAGTCTGCGGTGCGATTTTTTCGGCATTTCCATAGCGGACAATTTCGCCACCCAACCATAACGCCGGCGCATCAAAGCTATAGGGATCGCCCGAACCTGTCGGCAAAGTCATGTTATCGTGCAATAAGTGCACAACCGGTTGGTTCATCGTGTCCTCAAGCATCGCCGTATGTGACGGCAATTCGCCAATCAGTTGCCCCATGGTCGCAACGCCTTTTGTCCCGCCAAGATCGACTATTCGATTTCCGTCGATCATCGACAATGCCGCCCGCCTCCATCCCGGCCCCGTACCAGCGGCAGCAACGACGACTGTCGGACGGCCTGGATCCTCTGCGCCAAATGCTGGCAGATCGACGAGCATCACGCGCGTTTCGCCAATCGTCAGGTCGGAATCAGGCAGGCTGCGTCCGGGATCTGCAACCGGATCGCTGTTCGCTGTGTCAATCCAATCACGCGCGGTGACGCGTGTAGAGCCGCGTTGGTGCTCGATCTCGACTATTCGCAAACCCGAATTGTTGCCAGCTACTGACAGTTGATCGCCCGGCTGAACCGAAGTCACGCCAAAGGACAACCCGGCTTTAAAACCGTTCAATCCGCGCCAGCGTTGCAAAAGCTGCATCTCGGCAAAATTGCGGGCGTCAGAGGCGCCGATCGCAGCAGGCAAATCTATCTGCTCTTTGTTCCGCGCGGTGCCGATGGACCTGCTAGTCTGCACCCCCGTCTGAAAGTCACGCTGCGGCTCATAATGACGAATCGCTAAGTTTGACGGCGCACGGCTGTTGGCGTCACGCGCAAAAATTGGACGGTCAATTTTCGTCCCGCCGTCAGAGACGACCGGATCACTTAGCACGATTGCCGCCGCTTCGGCATTCCAATCCGAGACGGCCATCGTGTCGCCAAAGGGTCGGATGATGACTGGCAACACCGAAATTAGCGGCTCAATGGCCGAGCGACAATCGCTACCTTGCGCAGCGAAACCCGCGATAGACACGGCGCTATTGCCCGATATCGCGCCGCCAGATGTCGCTGACATTATGTCCATAAATGGAACCGCCCCGTCGCGTTCGAATATTTCAAAGGTCAGCGAAGGGATGCGATTGCCGAAATCGGCGAGCTGAAAATCCTCAAACACCGCATAAGCAAGCCCGCGATAGGCCGGGCATTGGCCAATGGCTTCCGCTGACGCCAAAAGCGAGTCGAGCGGCTGATCGCCAGAACCATTGTGAAAGCGGAACATCGTTTCGCTTTTGAAATCGCCAGCCGCCCCGCGCAGCAAATTCCCATCGGCCCAGATGCGACCAATGCGCGCAACGCGTCGGCTCGATAATGCCACAGCAAAGCTGGCGGAATAGCTATAGTTGATCGTTGAAGGCCGATTTTTACCGCCGCCGCTCTTTTGGCGTGTCTCGACCAAATCGGTAGCCCAGATCACTGTTCCTGCAACCCGCATTGCCCCAAAAATCGCTGGCACTTGCGTTCCATAGCTGGAGGTTTGGATATCCAGTTCTTTTATCCGTGGTCCCTCGCGCGCTTTTCCGTTGCCGATGATCGCGCGATCGATCTGTTGGCCAATCACTGCGCCAATCGCGCTACCGATAGGGCCGCCAAAATATTGGCCGACTGCCGACAAGACTATCGTTGCCATTTCAATCTCCAATTATCCGCCGCAACGCGACGATGGGCCATGGCGATATGCCGGGGGTGTGGACGACTTTGCGAAGGCCTGCATGGCTATGGACCCAGCCGTCCGCCGCGCGCACCATCAGGTGGAATTGCTGCGGGCTACAGGTGACAACCGCGACATCGCCATCGCAAACGGTGGAATAATCGCCGACAATATCTAAATCGCAATTA
>JBEBKE010000256.1:0-3197 GCA_040079555.1 Sphingorhabdus sp.
CGAGGAACAACTTGTCGGAGCCGCTGCGCGGTTCGGCGCAGACTTTCTGGTGATGGGTGCTTACGGCCATAGCCGCTGGCGCGAAGCGTTATTCGGCGGGGTGACGCATTATATATTGGCGGAAACAAAGGTGCCGGTATTGCTGGCACATTAGGCTGAATTAACCGCTCACATAAAACTTGCTTGGCTTTGCTGTGCGGGCCGTGCCAGTCTGTCCGTCTGTGGGGGAGATGGGCTATGGAATTGGCGACCGAAAAGCAGCAACGCCCTATGGGCCTTTGGATGGCGCTGGCGCTCGTCATGGGCAGCATGATCGGGTCGGGAGTGTTCTTGCTGCCCGCAAGCCTTGCGCCGCTTGGCTGGAATTCCGTCTTTGGCTGGTTGATTACCGTAGCGGGTGCTTTGTGCATCGCCACCGTCTTTGCGCAATTGTCGCGCGCAGTGCCAAAGGCGGGCGGTCCCTATGCCTACACCCGCGCAGCCTTTGGCGATGGCGCGGGTTTTGCCATTGCCTGGGCCTATTGGATATCGATGTGGGTCGGGAACGCCGCGATTGCGACAGGCGCGGTCAGTGCGCTGAGCAAGATTTTCCCAGCCGTTGGCGAAACTGGCACATCGGCGGCGATCACTGTGGCGATTGTCTGGTTCTTCACGCTAATTAATATCATGGGGACAAAGCTTGCCGGGCAAGTGCAGCTGGTGTGGACCATTATCAAATTGCTGCCTTTGGTGGCGGTGATTGGCCTTGCAGCATGGGTGCTGGCGGATAGCGGCGCGGCAACGGTGCGGCCCTTTGTCGCCAGCGAGATTAGTGTGTCGGCGATATCGACCGCCACCATTTTGACCTTATGGGCGATGCTTGGCCTTGAAACCGCAACTGTGCCAGCAGACAAAGTCACTGATCCCGAACGCACAATTGCGCGCGCGACTTTGCTCGGCACAGGCGGCGCGGGGTTGCTCTATATCTTCGTCTGCTCAGCTGTGGTGCTGATGCTGCCCGCCGCGCTCACCGCCGCCTCGCCTGCCCCCTTTGCCGATTTTGTCGAAACCTATGGCGGCAACAGCAATGCGGGTCTGGTGATCGCCGCCTTTGCCGCGATCAGTGCGCTGGGTGCGCTGAACGGCTGGGTCTTGTGTCAGGCTGAACTGCCCGCCGCGATGGCGCGCGATGGACTGTTCCCCGCGTTTCTTGCCAAAGCCGCCCCCAATGGTACGCCGCGCAACGCGCATTTGTTTACAACGACGTTGCTGACCGTCGTCATCCTGATGAACAGTAGCCGATCGATGCAATCAATGTTCGAGTTCCTGATTGTGCTGACCACCTCCATCGTGCTGGTGATGTATCTGGGCAGCACAGCAGCGGCGTTCTGGCTGTGGCGCAAAGGCGCGGTAAAGGCGAACGCGGCTTTTCCGCTGATAATGGCATTGGCCGCGGTCTATGCACTGTGGACGATTTATGGTGCCGGATTGGAACCGCTGGCTTGGGGGCTCGCGCTTTTGGTCGCCGGTATTCCTATATTTGCGTTGGTGCGTCTTTCAAAGCAGCGACGCAGCGCCTAGATAGGGCGCATCACTTCAAATACGGAAACTCCCATGACGACGACATATGACGCGAACCTCGCGCTTTACATTAATGGCCAATGGCGCAGCGGCGAAGGGCGCGATGTGCATCAGGTCGTCAATCCAGCCACCGGAGCCGTCATTGCCGAATTGCCGTTGGCGACCGCCGCTGATCTGGATGAAGCATTGGAGGCGTCAGCCAAAGGCTTTGCATTATGGCGCGCCACCGACGTGAATGCTCGCGCTGCGGTATTGCATAAAGCCGCTGCGTTGATCCGCGAACGCGCGGAGCAAATCGCTGTGCTGCTGACGCTGGAACAAGGCAAGCCATTGGCCGAAGCACGCACCGAAACCCTGTCATGCGCAGGCGTGTTCGAGTATTGCGCAGAGGAAGCTAAGCGCGCTTATGGCCGCGTCGCCATCCGTCCCGCTGGCCAGCGCGCTTTGGTGCTGAAACAACCTATCGGTCCAGTCGCATCGCTGACTCCTTGGAATTTCCCGGTGTCGCTTATGTCCAAAAAGGTTGCAGCGGCGCTTGCGACTGGCTGCTCGGTCATTGCCAAACCCGCCGAAGAAACGCCGGGTTCTACATCCGCCATCATGCGCTGTCTCGCCGATGCAGGCATCCCCGCTGGCGTCGCGCAATTGGTGTTCGGCGTTCCCGATATGGTCAGCCGCCAACTGCTCGGCTCCCCGATCATCCGCAAGCTAAGCTTCACCGGATCGATCCCTGTCGGTCGCCATCTGATGAAGCTCGCCGCCGATGGCCTGAAACGTGCAACGATGGAACTGGGCGGACATGCGCCAGTGCTGGTCTTTGACGACTGCAATTTGGAAAAGACACTCGACATCGTCGCCGCACAGAAATTCCGCAACGCTGGACAAGTCTGCATCTCCCCTACACGCTTTTACGTGCAGGATGCGATCTACGACCGTTTCGTTACGGGATTCAATGAACGCACAGCGAAGATCACCGTCGGTAACGGCATGGATGCCGCAACCGTGATGGGTCCGCTCGCCAATCCGCGCCGCCCAGCGGCGGTTGGAGCCTTGGTAGAGGATGCCATCGCCAAAGGCGCACGCGTTGGTTCGGGCGGCGGCACCGGAAATGGCGACGGATTTTTCTATCGCCCCACGGTATTGTCCGACGTGCCGTTGGAGGCCGATATCATGAGCCAGGAACCGTTCGGTCCCGTCGCCCTGATCCGCCCATTCGCAACGTTTGAAGATGCCATCGAACAGGCCAACCGCCTGCCCTTTGGTCTTGCCGCCTATGTCCACACGGAAAATGGACGCACTGCGAATATGGCGGGCGACCTGATTGAGGCAGGCATGGTCGGGATCAACACCGCCGCGATTTCGATGCCCGACATGCCGTTCGGTGGCGTCAAGGATTCGGGCTTTGGCAGCGAAGGCGGGCCAGAGGGCCTTGATGGATATTATGTGACTAAGGCAATCCATCAGGCGTGAAGCGTCCGCTGTATCTGACCGGCGGTATCGTTTCGACCGTATTGGGCGTGGTCGGCATATTCCTGCCGATTATGCCGACAGTACCGTTCCTGATTCTCGCCGCGTTCTGCTTTGCGCGCAGCGATCCGGCGTTAGAGGCGCGGATTTTGAACCATCCGGTTTATGGT
>JBEBKE010000257.1:0-3173 GCA_040079555.1 Sphingorhabdus sp.
AAGGTCGTTGGTGCCTCGATACCGCGATTACAATATCCCGTCGCCCCAGCGTAGGCTGGGGCCTATGGCGCCTATCCGGCTAACGCTGAGTCATTTGGAAAGGCGCGATGGGCCCCAGCCTACGCTGGGGCGACGTCGTTTGTGAATTGCCGCGACTCTATCCCTGAGGCGGAACCTCTGGCGGCTCGCCCAAATTCAATCCGTTTTTCAACAACATCGGTATGTTCGCCATGGCAAAAACAAATGTCAGGGCGGGCAGACCGAATGTTTTGACGGTGATGTACTGATCGGCGGTCAAAAGCGGGATCATGGCTTCGTTGAGCGCGGCCAGAGCCAAAAAGAATAGCCCCCAGTTCAGCGATAACTTTAACCAGCCTTTTTCGGTCAGCCCATCATAGGCGGCTTCCAATAGATATTTGAGCGCGGGCTTGCTGCGTAGCCAGCCGATCAGGATGATCGCGGCGAACAGCAGATACACCGCCGTCGCCTTGTGCTGGATAAAGCCAAAGTCGCGGAACCACAAAGTCAGCGCGCCAAAGCCGACGACTAAGACCGCCGACATTTTCATCATCGGCGATATGCGGCCAAGTTTTAGCTTGGCGATGATCATCGCGATTATGATAGCTACCATGAATGCCGCGGTTCCAACCAAAGGCCCCTGCACCGGATCGCTTTCCGAATGGCCAAAGCGCGACCCGAGGAAAAAGACCAGCAACGGCCCGAAATCAAGCGCGAAGGTGAAGCCGCCATGGGGCTTTGTCGGAGCTGCTTCGGTCATGCCGCGCCTCCTGAAATTGCTTTCGCCAGATCGCGGGCGTTGAATGGGCGGAGGTCTTCAATCGCTTCGCCAACGCCGATTGCGTGGATGGGTAGGCCGAATTGTTTGGCCGCCGCCACCAATATGCCGCCACGCGCGCTGCCGTCTAGCTTGGTCATCACAAGGCCGGTGACGCCCGCCACTTCTTTGAACGTCTCAATCTGGTTAAGCGCATTTTGACCGGTAGTCGCATCAAGTACGAGCACGACATCATGCGGAGAAGCCGGATTCAGCCGCCCCAATACGCGGCGGATTTTCGCGAGCTCGTCCATGAGCTCGGACTTATTCTGCAATCGACCAGCAGTATCGACGATCAGAACATCGATGCCCTCCGCTGTCGCTTTTTTCACCGCGTCAAACACGATGCCCGCCGGATCGCCGCCCTCTGGCCCCGTTACAACTTGCGCGCCAACACGGTCGGCCCAGATTTTTAGCTGGCCGATGGCGGCGGCGCGGAAGGTATCGCCCGCCGCCAGCAGCACGCCATAATCCTGCTCGACAAACAAATGCGCCAGCTTTGCGATGGTGGTGGTTTTGCCAGATCCATTGACGCCAATAACAAGGATAACCTGCGGGCGCGGAAAGGCCTCGACTTCGATCATCTTGGCGACGGGTTCCAGCACAGCGGCTATTTCATCCTCGACAATCTGGCGCACGCCTTCTTCGTCTAGGCCTTTATCAAACCGACCGCTGGCAAGCGTATTGCGGATTTGCGCGGCCATGGCAGGGCCAAGGTCAGAGACAATCAACGCCTCCTCAATATGGTCTAGCGTTTCGGCGTCCAACTTTCCCTTGGTGACCAACCCAGTCAGGTTGCCTGCGAGTTTGGAGGATGTTTTCTTAAACCCGCCGAACAGTTTGTCGCGCCATCCCGGCTTATCATTCATGGTTGGATCGTTCCTTGTAACTTACCGTTTTGGGCTGCGACGATATCCGCAACAATAACCGTCCCGGGAGCGTGTTCGATATCAAGCTCGACCAGAGCAAAGTCCTCAGCATGACCATTACGACCAGATTTTTCGACCAGGATCGTCTTGGACGTGCCGATTTGTGCAGCGAGCCAGTCGTCATTGCGTGCGGCAACCCGTTCGCGCAATGCTTTCGCCCGTGACTTGATAGTCGCCGAGGGAATCTGCGGCATCCGCGCGGCAGGGGTGCCAAGCTTTGGTGAATAGGGAAAGATATGGCCGTGGACGATATCGCATGCCTCGATGATATTCAGGCTGTTCGCAAACATCGCATCGTTTTCGGTTGGGAAGCCCGCGATGATGTCTGCACCAATCGCGATGTCTGGCCGTGCGGTTTTTAGGCGCGCGACAAGATCAATTGCCTGCGCGCTGCTGTGCCGCCGCTTCATCCGTTTCAGGATCATATCGTCGCCCGATTGCAGCGACAGATGCACATGCGGCATTAGGCGCGCTTCTTGCGTCAGAAGCGCGAACAGCCTGTCATCAATCTCAACACCGTCAACCGACGATAGGCGCAGACGCGGCAGGCTGGGGACGTATCGCAAAATGCGCTCCACCAGCGCGCCGAGGCTGGGCGTGCCGGGCAAGTCATAGCCATAGCTGGTGACATCGACGCCCGTCAGCACAACTTCGTTGCAGCCTGAATCTACCAGCCCTTGGATATGCTCAACCAGTTGCCCCGCAGGAACCGAACGGCTGTTGCCGCGCCCGAATGGGATAATGCAAAAGGTGCAACGATGGTCGCAGCCCGTCTGGATCTGCACAAAGGCCCGCGTCTTGCCGTCAAACGCAGTGGCCAAATGCGGCGCCGTTTCGCGCACAGCCATAATGTCGGACACGCGCACACGCTCGTTCAACCCGTATCCAAACAGGGCAGGGCGTTCCTTTTCGACATTGCCAAGCACTGCGTCGAGTTCTGGCATTGCGGCAAAGCTGTCTGGCTCGACTTGAGCGGCGCAGCCTGTGACAACAATCCGCGCATCGGGCCGCCGCTTGCGGGCTTGCCGAATGGCTTGGCGGGTCTGCCGAACCGCGTCGTTCGTTACCGCGCAACTGTTGACGATCACCAGATTGCTCTGATCGCTTAGCTGCTCAGCCAGCGCGTGGCTTTCCGCCAGATTAAGGCGGCATCCCATGTTGATGACTTCGGGGCGCGTCATCCGAACGCTGTCCAATCGGCACTGCCCGTAAAGACATGCGTTGCCGGGCCGGACATTTCGATGGGGCCGCCGTCAGCCCAGTTTATGTTCAGCGATCCGCCGGGCAGGGACACCGTAACCGGCGATTTGGCAAGCCCAGATCGAATAGCGGCGACAGCCGTTGCGCACGCGCCCGTGCCACACGCTTTGGTCAGGCCAACGCCGCGTTCCCAGACGCGCAACTTGATG
>JBEBKE010000258.1:0-3171 GCA_040079555.1 Sphingorhabdus sp.
CGCAACATCGCCGAACATGCGTGCACCACCACGGGCAGCGACGATCCGTTCACCCATGCCCGCACCACCTATGCCAATATGATCGAGCGCACCACTGTCGCACCCTATTGGGTGAATTATCACAGCGAACATCACCTGTTCATGGGTGTGCCATGTTACCATCTGCCGCGTGCGCACGCATTGCTTGGCGCTGGCGGGCATCACCCGCGAATGACAATCGAACCAAATTATTGGGCCGTTCTGGGCCGCGTAACGGCCTAAGGCTTCGCAAAAGCCTTAGGGTCAGGACCTATTAAATAGACCGTCGAGGTTTGAGGCCATTTTGTTCAGTGCGAGACGGCAAGCGACGGGCATAGTGGTTCTATGTCCGAGCTAGCTACACACTTTTGCTTTGCTGTTTAATCACGTCGAGCAGGCTATCGATTTTTGCGTGCAATCGCATGATTTCCAGTTCCGCGCGCAGGTTCACCTCGTAATCATGGCTGGCAGCGATGCGGTCTTTCGTCGATTGGCGATTCTGGCTCATCATAATGATCGGTGCCTGAATTGCGGCAACGGTGGAGAGCATCAAATTGAGGAAAATATAGGGGTAGGGATCAAAGGCCTTCCCTATTCTTCCCAATATCTCTGTATTGAGGATCATCCATCCGAACAGCACCAGTGCGAACACGATGATGAACTTCCACGACCCGCCGATCCTGGCAACATTGTCGGACAAACGTTCGCCAAAAGTTGATTTTTCGTCCGCCAATTCACTGGCATCGCGACTGGTGCGTTGCACATGGTGGATGTGCTGCAGCACCTTGGCTTCTTCGGTCTCCAGTTCATCAAGGGTCTTACCCAGCAATTCAATGGCCAGTTGCTCAACCGTTTGCGCCGTAACCATCGTAACGTTCCTATGCGTTGAAGTACCGAATTTTACTATAGCCAGCCTGAGCGTTTAAAGCGGTAAAAGAGAATTGCGCAGATTGAAAACATCACGCCAAGCACGACAAAGTACCCGTATTTCCAATCTTTTTCCGGCAAATATTCGAAATTCATTCCGTAAATTCCGGCGATAGCTGTCGGCACAGCAAGGATCGCAGCCCATGCCGCCAGCTGGCGTGTTATTGCGCCTTGGCGTTGCTGTTCCAGCAATCCGCTGGTTTCAATAACCCCGGTCAGCGTGTCCCGCAGTCCGGCAACGCGGTAATTCACGCGGCGGACATGGTCGGCCAGATCACGGAAATACGGATCGATGTTGTTATCGATCTGCGGCAGGTCGATGTTGATAAACCGGTTGGCGAGGTCTTCCATCGGCCCCAATATCCGCGTCAGGCGGAACAAGTCGCGCCGCATCGTGAACAATCGCGCGGTCTGGGCGCGATCAAGGAAGCTATCGAGCGCGCGGTCTTCCATCGCCAGCACCTGCTCCTCGGCAAGGTCGATCACCTCAAAATAGCCATCAACGATGAAATCGAGGATCGCGTGCAGCACATAGTCCGGACCATTTTTCAGCAACCAAGGCGTTGCCTCCAACTGCGTGCGGATGGGCGAATGGCCGCGATCTGACCCGTGGCGGACCGTGATGATGAAATTGCGCCCGACAAAAATCGCAGTGTTTCCGTAAGCGATCCGGCTATGCCCGTCGTCACCCTCCAGATGCAGCGTGCGCGCCACCACAAACAGATGGTCACCATAGCTTTCCATCTTTGGCAAATGGCGCGGATCGAGCGCATCCTCGACCGCCAGTTCGTGCAGCCCGAAATTCTTGCTGATCGTCTGCAACAACGCATCGTCTGGCTCGTGCAACCCGATCCAGACGAAATCATCTTTCTGTTCCAGCTTAGGCGTCGCCGTGACGGCATCCGCTTCGGTCAGCAGCCGCCCATCGCGATAAATGCGTGCGGCGATAACGGTCATGCAAGCGCCTCTGCGATCAGCCTGCGGCTGTTCTCCACGCCATAAAGCGCAATAAAGCTGCCCATGCGCGGACCGGCGCTGCTGCCGAGCAATGTTTCGTACAATGCCTTGAACCAGTCACGTAAGGACTCAAATCCGCCTTCGTTGCCGATGGTGTAGACGATGTTTTGAATATCCTCTGCGGTCGCGTCCACTGGCAAGCCAGCCAGTTCGACGCCCAGCCGTTCAAGTGCGGCGACTTCCACGCCCTCTGGTTTACGCCGCTGCAAAGTCGGCGCGATAAAGTCCCGGTTATAGGCAAGCGCCAGCGGCACCAGCTTTGCCAAATCAGGCTGCGCCTCTGGCCGTGCATCCTCGACATAATTGCCGAGATAGCCCCAGACCTGTTCCTCGGTCGCATCCGCGCCCATCACACCGACAAGATTGAGCATCAGGCCAAATGTCACGGGCGGTGTACCGATGGGAACCGGTGTCGGCTTTGCCCGGTGGACGTGATGCACAGGGTTGCCAAGTTGTTTATCAAACTCTTGCCCCGCATAGTTGCCACGGAACTGGAAATATTCATCGACTGCACGCGGGATCACGCCCATGTGCAGTGCCTTGGCCTTTTTGGGTTCGCGAAAGATATAGAACGCCAGACTCTCGTCGGTGCCATAGGTCAGCCATTGCTCAAGGCTCAGCCCATTGCCCTTGGACTTTGAAATCTTCTCGCCTTTTTCATCGAGGAACATTTCATAGTTGAAACCTTCAGGTGGACGCGCGCCCAAGGCACGGGTAATTTTCGAACTTTGCGTGACGCTGTCGATCAGATCTTTGCCCGACATTTCATAATCGACGCCCAAAGCAACCCAGCGCATCGCCCAATCGACTTTCCATTGCAGCTTTGCTTGTCCGCCAAGGATCGATTGGGTGACGGTCTCACCTTCATCCTCAAACGAAACCAAACCAGTCTCGGCGTCCACAACCGTCACCGGCACCTGCAACACAATGCCGCTTTTCGCGCTGATCGGCAGCACCGGCGAATAGGTCAACTGCCGTTCCTTGCCGAGCGTCGGCAGCATGATGTCCAAGATATCCTGATAATGCCGCAGCACTTTTTTCAGTGTCTCGTCAAAACGGCCGCTCGCATATTCCACGGTCGAGGACAGGAAATCATAATCGAAACCAAAGCGATCCAGAAATTCGCACAGCAACGCATTATTGTGATGCGCAAAGCTTTCATGGCAGCCAAATGGATCGGGGATTTGCGTCAGCGGCTTACCCAAATAT
>JBEBKE010000259.1:0-3160 GCA_040079555.1 Sphingorhabdus sp.
GATTCGCTGGGTCAGGTGATTTACGGACTGCCGCATACTGTTGCGGTGACGATGGAGATGATGGCACTACATGGCGCAGCGGTGGTGCGCGGCAGCTATCACGCTGCGGTCGTGGTCGATATGCCCTTTGGTTCCTACGAAGCCTCGCCCGAACAGGCCTTTGCCAATGCGGCGCGCCTTTTGAAAGAAACCGGCGCAGCGGCGGTCAAAATGGAGGGCGGCAAAGTGATCGCACCGACCATCGAATATGTCTCTGCACGCGGGATTCCGGTGATGGGCCATGTCGGTTTGACCCCGCAAGCGGTCAACATTTTGGGTGGTTACGGCGTGCGCGGTAAAAGCGACGAAGAGGCGCGCAGCATTGTTGAGGACGCCGAGGCGGTGGCCAAAGCGGGCGCGTTTGCCATGGTTATCGAAGGCGTGATGGAGCCGATTGCCATTGAAATCACTCAAAAAGTCGCATGCCCCACGATCGGCATCGGCGCATCAGCGCAATGTGACGGGCAGGTTCTGGTGACAGAGGACATGCTCGGCCTGTTTGAGCGCACACCCAAATTTGTGAAGCGTTACGCCGCAATGTCCGAGATGGTGGAAGGCGCCGTGACGCATTATGCCAATGAGGTGCGCGCCCGCGCTTTCCCCGGGCCCGACCAAATCTACACCACCGGTCAATAACGCCGTAACATCGCGGATTGTAACAGGGCTAGCCTATCGCAAGCTGTGCGGTTAAGGACGCCAGCAACAGTATTTACGGGAGGCCGCATTGGCACTGACACCAACCGAAACGCGCCAGGAAAAAGACCGGTCGTTAACAGATGAAGCATTTCTGCGTGAAGTCGACGATGCGGTTCGTGCAGGCGATCTAGAGAGTTTCTGGAAAAAATATGGCCGCTGGCTATTGGCGACGGTTGTTATCGGCCTGCTGGCGTTTGGCGGGTGGATTTACTGGCAGAACCAGCAGCAAGCCGCAGCAGACGCCAATGGCGAAAAGTTTATCGCAGCGATTGAAAAGCTCGATACCGGCGATGAAAAAGGCGCGATGGTCGATATGGCGTTGCTCGCCAAAGCCGATCAGCCCGGATATCGCGCGATGGCGCAAATCATGATTGCTAATGTCGCCGCGAAAAATGGCGACGCTAAAAAGGCAGTTGCCGATTATGCCAAGACTGCAGCTGATACCAGCCTACCTCAATCGTTCCGCGACATGGCGTTAATCCGGCAAACCGCCGCTGAATTCGACACTTTGGCCCCGCAAGCGATTGTCGACAGGTTGAAGCCTTTGTCGAAACCTGGCCATGCATGGTTCGGCAGCGCAGGCGAAATGACCGCGATGGCCTATGTCAAAATGGGCAAAGACAATCTGGCCGGCCCCATTTTCGCCCAGATTGCCAAGCAGGAAGATGTTCCAGAGACGCTGCGCAGCCGTGCACAACAAATGGCGGGCAGTTTAGGAGTGGATGCGGTTCAGCTTAACGAAAAGCCGACCGGTGTATCAGCGCAAGCAGATGCAGATAAAGGAAGCGCAAAGTGAAGCATAAAACGACAATCCTGATCGCGCTTGGCGCACTGACATTAAGCGGATGTGCAGTCCTTGGCGGCGGCGACAAGAAAAAAGACACCCCGACCATCGGCAACCGCGTCGACATATTGGGGACAGAGGCGGATACTAAGTCGGACACCAATCTGGCGGGCATTTCAGTCATCTTGCCACCTGCAATTACCAACGCGAACTGGGCGCAGCCCGGTGGCAACGCGGCGAAAGCGCCCGGCCACTTGACCTTTTCTGACACCCCTGCGCGCGCATGGTCCGCACAGATCGCAGGCGCAAATGGCCGCGTACGTTTGGCCGCTGCACCCGTTGTGCACAGCGGCAAGCTTTTCGTGATCGACACCGATGCCATGGTATCGGCCTTTGACGCCGGCACCGGTGCAAAGCTGTGGTCGTCGATGCTCGATGTGGACAAGGACGGTAAGCCATCGCGCTTTGGCGGCGGCGTTAGCACCGATGGTACGCTGGTTTACGCAACCAACGGCGTCGGCGATGTCGCTGCGCTGAAAATCGAAAACGGCGAAGTCGTCTGGAAGAAACGCCCAGCAGGGCCGCTGCGCGGTGCGCCGACGATTTCTACCGGCAACATCTATGTGATGACGCAGGATAACCAAATTTACGCTCTGCGCGCGTCAGATGGCGAGCCGCAATGGAACGAGGCTGGCCCTGTTGGCGCATCCGGCATTTTCGGTGTTGCCGCCCCCGCCGCCGCTCAAGGTACCGTCATCGCGGGCTATTCAACCGGCGAACTTGCCGCCTATCGCTATGAAAACGGACGCAGCCTGTGGAGCGACACCTTGTCACGCACGGCGATGTCGACGACCGTGTCGACGCTGACCGATATCGACGCTGATCCAGTCATCGACCGTGGCCGCGTTTTTGCACTGGGTCAGGGAGGCCGCATGGCATCCTATGAACTGGTCACTGGCCAGCGCATTTGGGAAATTAACATTGCGGGCATCACAACCCCGGCAACCGCTGGTGAATGGGTGTTCGTTTTAACCAGCGAAGCCAAGCTGTTGTGCGTGCAACGCGCCAGCGGCAAAATCCGTTGGCTGTCGCAGCTGCCACGATACCGCAAAGAGAAAAAGAAAGACGGCGTCATCACATGGCGCGGTCCGGTGTTGGTCAACAACCGCTTGATCGCCGCCAATTCGCAAGGTGAATTGTGGAGTATTGCCACTGCCGAAGGTACAGCGACATTGATGACGGACCTGAAAAACCCAATCTCTGTTGCCCCCATTGTCGCCAACAACATGCTATACGTTCTTGACGATAGCGGCAAAGTCACCGCATTCCGGTGATCCCATTGTTCAGGAGTTCATAAACGATGCTGCCGACGGTAGCCATTATCGGTCGCCCCAATGTCGGCAAATCGACTTTGTTCAACCGGCTGGTGGGAAAGAAAGTCGCCTTGGTCGACGATCAGCCCGGCGTCACGCGCGACCGGCGCGAAGGTGTGGGCAAATTGTTCGACCTGACCTTCACGATTGTCGATACTGCGGGCTATGAAGACCATGATATCGCCTCGCTGCCCGGGCGGATGCGGATGCAGACCGAGGCGGCGGTTGAAGGCGCCGACGTTGCCTTATTCGTTGTCGATGGCCGCGC
>JBEBKE010000260.1:0-3118 GCA_040079555.1 Sphingorhabdus sp.
GACAGGCTCCAGCCCTTCCAAAACTTCGATAGTGGAAGCGTCATATCCGCTTGAATCAGAACCAGCGGGAGGTGCGCCGCCGAACAGGTCATCGCTCATGCCGCTGCTATAGCCTCGCCGGAGTCAGCGGTGCAAGCCGGTTACAGAGTTCCGGCGATGTTCCTGTGGATAATGGTCGTTTGTAACGAACGCCCCTACCTGACGCGCGGTCCGCCAAATGGCATTGGCGGTGGTGCACGGCGGACGCCGCGCGGCAATTGGGCCTGATAGGCGCGACCGCAATGCTCGACGCAATAGGGGAAGCCGGGGTTGACGACAGTTCCGCAGAAATGGAAATCGGGCTCGCCGGGGTGCCCCATGGGCCAGCGGCACACTTTTTCGCTTAGGTCGAGCAAGCTGGTTTTACCGGCAATCTCGGCGCTTGGCTTGGCAGGAACCAAGCGTCGCGGAGGTGCGGGCGGGATTGGGGCTTGCTGGTCACCAGGGCCTTGGCGCATAAAGCCGCCGGGTCCGATGGACACGATTTTCGGCAAATCCGACCGTGGTGTGTGCGGCGCGACGTTGATTGTCAGCGGCGCTGTGGTCATTACGCGTTCGCTGGGTGCTGCGGGTGCAGAAGCGCGCGGGGGCGGTGCGGCCTTTTCGACGAGCTTTGCTTTGGGCTTTGCCGCTGCTGGCTTTGCCTCGCCATCGTTGGACTTCACCGGCGACGGACGCGATTTTAGGCCGAGGCGATGCGCTTTGCCGATAACGGCGTTGCGGCTAACGCCACCAAGGTCTTCTGCAATCTGGCTGGCGGTCAGGCCATTTTCCCACATTGTTTTCAGGCGGTCGATCCGCTCATCGGTCCAGGACATGCTTGCTCCAAATATCTGATTACTGCGCTTGCCGATTGGGCTTTATTGCCAAAAAGCAGAAGCGACTTGCCGTGCCAAGCGCAAGCCGATAGTCGATAATGCGATGACTATCCAGACACAATCTAGTGAACCTGCCGCTCTTTCACAAGGGGGCGAGCCTCAACGCATAATCGGCGGGGTCAATTGGGTGGGGCTGAAAACGCTTTACCTGAAAGAAGTGCGCCGATTTATGAAGGTGCAGCTGCAAACCGTGTGGGGTCCAGCGATCACCACATTGCTGTTTCTGGTGATCTTTACCGTGGCACTGGGGCGCGGCGGGGCAACGGTGATGAATGTTCCGTTCCCCGATTTTATCGCGCCGGGCCTGATCGCGATGGCGATGATCCAAAACGCCTTTGCCAATAGCAGCTTCTCTTTATTGGTTGGGAAGATTCAGGGGACCATCGTCGATTATCTGATGCCGCCCTTGTCGAATTTGGAGCTGATGGTGGCAATGGTCGGTGCGGCTGTAACCCGCGCGTTCTTTGTCGGCGGCGCTGTGTGGCTGGTGATGTTGTTCTGGCCCGGAGTGCATGTGACTTTGAAAGCACCTTTTGTTGCGCTTTGGTTCGGCCTGATGGGGTCGGTGTTCGTTGCCTTTTTGGGGATATTGACTTCGATTTGGGCGGAGAAATTCGATCATAATGCGGCGGTGACTAACTTTGTCATCGCGCCATTATCGTTGTTGTCGGGCACATTTTATTCGGTAGACCGGCTCGCGCCTGCGTTTCAGGTGATTAGCCATGCGAACCCGTTTTTCTATATCATTTCCGGTTTCCGTTATGGATTTTTGGGCACGACGGATTCGAACATCTGGTTGGGTGGTTCGGTGTTGTTGGTGGTGAATGTGGTGCTGGGGATTGGCACGTATTTCCTGTTGCGGTCCGGCTGGAAGCTTAAGGCCTAAGGCTAAGAGCGCCTCTTTTGGGCAAAATGGCAATTCCCGCGAAGGCAGGATCCAGATTGATGTGAAAGAGGCAAGAGGGGGAGAGGTGTACGCACGATAGAGCGACGTCAGTTGCGATTCAGCGGACTTATTTGCGAAGACACGTCATTGGGTATGAACGCAAGGTCTGATCACAAATCCAAGTCCTCCCATTCTCTTGTCTCTTTTACAAAATTCCTGCCAAGTGCGATTTTCCGCTGGGCATTTTTGTTCTCAATTTGCAGGCGTCCACACTTGCGACTGACAAATAGGCCCCAAACAGCCCTTCACATTCAAATTGCCGTTCATTTGCAAATACACGACAGAGCGATAGCTTTTGCCATTGCGGGGGTCATAAATGGTACCGCGCCACACTTCGCCATCGGCTTTCAGGCTGTGCAGCACAGCCATCCCCATAATTTTCCGGCTTCGCAGATTTTTATCTGCGTTCTTGGTGTCTTTTTGATCGACACCACCGGGAGGGGTCTTCAGGAATTTTGCAACGCGCCCGCACATTGCGGTTCCGCACGCCGAAATCTCGACAACCGAATCTTTTTCCTTCGTAGTCCAACGGCCTTTGATCGAGGCAGCGGCAGCGTTTGCCGACACGGCGATGCCAATGATGGCGGTTAGGGTCGTCGCGGTAACAATGGCAATGCGCATTTTTCTCTCCTGAAACTTGCATCGGTTGTTCTTTCATCGAACGCGACGTTGCAAGCGATTTTCGCTGTGCTAACGCGATCCACATGAACGCAATCTTGCTTTATGATTATTGGCGCTCGTCCGCGAGCTACCGTGTCCGTATTGTGCTGAACCTGAAAGGCGTTGCGTACACCGCTGTGCCGACCAGCCTTTTGGACGGCGATCACCGGCAGGCCGATTATGTCGCGCGGAACCCGCAAGGCTTTGTGCCGATGCTATCGATCGACGGGCATGATTTGACGCAAAGCCTAGCGATTATCGATTATCTCGATGCCAAATATCACGACCCCAAAATGGTCTCGCCAGACCCCGCGATGCGCGCCAAAACCTTGGCGCAGGCGTTGCTGATTGCGGCGGACATCCACCCGATCAACAATCTGCGCGTGCTGAGATATCTGCAAGGGCCGCTGGGGCTGGATCAGTCGGCGGTCGATGATTGGTATCGCCACTGGATCGTCGAAGGTTTTACGGCGTTGGAAGCAATGGCACCAGAGGACGGCCTGTTTGGTAGCGATCTGCCCAATCTGGCTGACGTTTGCCTCGTCCCCCAAATGGCCAATGCCCGGCGCTTTGATACGCCGATGGAGGCATTTCC
>JBEBKE010000261.1:0-3101 GCA_040079555.1 Sphingorhabdus sp.
GCACGCAGAACCGCCGCCTAACAATTCGTTCAAGCCGACCCCGCATCGTGGCGTCGGCCACGTGCCTGCGCTACGCTAGCACGCGTCCGCCACCCCGCTACGGGGCGGCTTAACTCAGGCGTTAGGCGGCGGAAATGGATCATCGTTGGCTTGTGTTCTTGCTTCTCACCGGGTGCACAGCTGCCCGAATCGTCTCGTCGCCCGAGCATGGTCGAGCCTTCGTCGAGATTCCGAAATTGCCTAGCGGGTACCCGGCGGTGCGAGTCACCTCGGTACGCCTGACCCACGCACTGCACACCCAAATCCCTACTGAGGTGCAAGCGCTTTCGCTACGCCCGGGAACCTATGATGCACTGGTAACCTGCAGTCGCAACATTCGAGACGTTGTGCTCGGTCCGCACGATCTAACGCACAGGTACACCTTTACCGTAGTTGCCGGTGGACACTACATTTTGGATTGCTCAATCACCAACAACGGTGGCAGTTCCTTTTCACTGGAGCCGCCGCCTAACAATTCGTTCAAGCCGACCCCGCATCGTGGCGTCGGCCTCGTGCCTGCGCTACGCTAGCACGCGTCCGCCACCCCGCTGCGGGGCGGCTTAACTCAGGCGTTAGACACCAGGAACATATGCAGCCGCAAGTCATAGATGGCGATCTGCTTGACCAAGACACTGAAGTCATCGTCAATGCTTGGAACCGAAACATCATTCCTTGGTGGCTACTGTTGCCACAGGGCGTGTCGGGCGCTATCAAGCGCCGTGCTGGTTACAAGCCTTTCTTTGAGGTTGGACGAGCAGGCGCTATTCCTGTCGGAGGTGCCGTTATCACTGGCGCCGGTCATCTTTCCTACAAGGCCATCATCCACGTTGCGGGCATCAACATGCTTTGGCGTGCATCGCCAAAGTCCATACAAGGTTCGGTTTGCTCAGCTATGGCACTCGTGACGGAGCATAGATTTTCATCTGTCGCATTTCCCATCATTGGCGCTGGTACCGGCAGCTACAACCAGTCGTCGGCACTCGAGCTCATGCTCACGGCCTTTCAAGGCATCTCATCATCTGCACGGGTTGTCATTGTGCGGTTCGGCCGCCGGGCTGGTGTCTAACAATTCGTTCAAGCCGACCCCACATCGTGGCGTCGGCCACGTGCCTACGCTACGCTAGCACGCGTCCGCCGCCCCGCTGCGGGGCGGCTTAACTCAGGCGTTAGGCGGCAGAAAAAACATTCGTTTTAAGCCGCGATTTGCATGCCCAGCCGCTCCGCTTATTTTCGCTCCGTTGCCGTCTTTAGCTGCTGCGCTTGTGGTATCCAGCAATCATGCAATGCTTCGGATAGTTCGTCGGGCGCGCTTAAGGTTCGCAAGCGTTGCGTTTTCCCGCTTCGGAAACTGTGGTTGGTAGGGTCTGTGTTCCGCGACTGATACGGTCGCTTCGGAGACACCCGGCTGAAAGTTCTCGGGTGCGCGTCCGGGCCTTCCCGCTTCGTCCTTCGGCAAGTGCGTCGGGGCTCGGTTCGCATCGGCATCCACCGCCACCTAACAATTCGTTCAAGCCGACCCCATGTCGTGGCGTCAGCCGGGTGCACGCGCTACGCTAGCACCCGTCCGCCGCCCCGCCACGGGTCGGCTTAACTCAGGCGTTAGGCCGCTAGCCATGACCACACAGAAGCCAGAGGCGCTTCAAATTGCACGCGATTTCGTTGCGAGCATATCCGGTAGCTCGTACTCAACAAAGCAAGAGTCGATTAGCGCAGACCTCATAGACAGTGACTCACTTTCACGTTCACTCGGAGTTGACTGCCGTCACTGGCGAATTACCTTTGAGTACTGCGTGCCAGAAGGGGTTGTACTTTGCCCCGATGAGGTGACCATTTTGGTCGCTGAGACAACAGGCAAGGCCACGTTGGCCACATTGATGTGACGCGGCCTAACAATTCGTTCAAGCCGACCCCATGTCGTGGCGTCGGCCACGTGCTTTTGCGCTACGCTTGCACGCGTCCGCCGCCCCGCCACGGGTCGGCTTAACTCAGGCGTTAGGCCCCGCACCGATGTTTCCGGAAATTCATGACAGCCTTTTGGTCGCTTACTCGGTCAACTCCGAGTCTGGCGAGCTTGTCATGCATTGCCAGCCTCACCACGGCTGCGGCAAAGCTCCCTTCGCTGTTGTGTTTGCGGGCGTCTCAGCACATAGCTTTGAGTTTCCGCTTCTTCCGTCAATTTTGCTCGGCATCACACATGTTACTGCTCAGGCTTTACTCACAGCAGAGTGGCCCGCTATTGAGCGTGGCTCCAAGCAATGTGGCTGGCCGGGCCCTTGGGCACAGACCATTGCTGGTGCTGTGAGCTACGCCGAAGCATCTAACCTTCACGGGTTTCAAATTGGGTCAAGCTATGGCCTGGAGGGCTGGGTGTTGGCACAGTCAATCAGGGTCGTAAGCGGGCCCTAACAATTCGTTCAAGCCGACCCCGTGTCGTGGCGTCAGCCGCGTGCTTTTGCGCTACGCTTGCACGCGTCTGCCGCCCCGCCACGGGGCGGCTTAACTCAGGCGTTAGCCGCGCCAAGAAAGGTTTCAGCATGTCAAATTTTTCCGCGACTTTGATTTTCATGTTTGCGGCTCTATGCAGCTGCTCAAATGAGCAGAAAATTAGTAGCAGAGTAAAAACTGAAGCAAACTTCATCGGCGGAGATCACGGCTTAGAGGTGACCTCAAGGCAATCAGACTGCAGCGGATCCACAGACAAATATGATTTGCGCGGAAAGGAATTTACCCCACGAGAATTATCTGTCATTGGGAAACTTCAAGCGGCACGAAACCCAAATGCAGACAGAGTAATAATTTCTCGAATGTCACGCACGTTTGATGCGTTGATTGATCAACATAGACCAGGGGATAAAATTTATTACTTCACTATTCAACTAAATGACGAACATCCATTGGGCGGCGGATACGCACTTTCTCGCAATGGTTGTGTCATTGCGTCGTTTTCGACCTGGATCAGTTAAGAGGGGGCGCGTCTAACAATTCGTTCAAGCCGACCCCGCATCGTGGCGTCGGCCACGTGCCTGCGCTACGCTAGCACGCGTCCGCCACCCCGCTGCGGG
>JBEBKE010000262.1:0-3074 GCA_040079555.1 Sphingorhabdus sp.
ATAGCGGCTAATATGAATAGGATAACAACGACTCCTGTTGCGATCCAAGGGCCGAAATACATCGATAGGATCAATAACAAGCCAAGGATCAAGCCGATACCCGCCGAGGCAAGCGCAAGCACAGCCAATAGAGCGTAAGTTCCCGCTTTGCGCGCGACGCCGCCGCTGTAGGAAAGCCGGGCTTTCGCATAATCCCATTCGGCCTGTGCCAGCGATTGTACATCGCTGACCAACGCGGCGATTTGCACACGCGGCGAGGGGGCTTCGTCTTCGTGGACGATAGGCGGGATGCTATTTTTGTCCATCATCCCGCCTTTAGAAAAATCATACCGTAACGGAAAGCTTAATCAGTCGCGGCCCGAACGGATTACACGCGCCAGCACGAAACCGATGGCCGCGGCTGCGCCAATCGCCACTGCTGGGCTTTTGCGAATGAACTGGCGCGCATCCTCAACCAGCGCGTCAACATCCTGGCCGTCAACCTTGTCGGCAAAGCCATCGACAGTATCAGCAGCAGTGCGCGCATAGTCACCATATTGCTTGCCAACTTTTTCGTCGATGGTGTCTGCGCTTTCGCGGATGATTTTGCCAATTCCGCCCATCGCTTCGGCAGCGCGTTCTTTGCCGCGATTGGCAGCATCACGGGCTTTGCCGCCAGCCTGATCTTTGAAGCTGTTGAACTCGTCTTTCATGTTCTTCACTCCGTTCGCTGCGGTTTTACCGGGGTCGGCTTTAACCTTTGCAACGCTCGTCTTTGGCGATGCTGTTTTGGGCGCTGCAGGCTTTTTGGCCGCAGCTGGTTTTTTTGCTGCAGGTTTCGCTGCTGCCGGTTTCTTTTCTACTGCCATTTGATTGCTCCTTTCAGGACCGTTTGTAGCGATATGGGGGCATTGGGTGACCTATTCAACTAAGACAGCGAAGATTTTGCAACCATTGCATTCGTATGAACACGTCCGGGGCAATTGCATTGGCATCATGATAAAGCTAAACGCGCCAAAATCCACAATGTTTCAGGAAAAACTGCCATGACCGCCATCGTCAATATCCATGCCCGTGAAATCCTCGACAGCCGAGGAAATCCCACTGTCGAAGTTGATGTGTTGCTGGAAGATGGAAGCTTTGGTCGCGCAGCCGTTCCATCAGGCGCGTCGACTGGCGCGCATGAGGCTGTCGAAATGCGTGACGGCGACAAAGCCCGCTATATGGGTAAAGGCGTTCAACAAGCAGTCGAGGCCGTCTGTAATGAAATCGCTCCGTTGCTCGCTGATTATGATGCCGAGGATCAGGAAGACATCGACGCGGTGATGATCGCGCTCGACGGCACTGAAAACAAGTCGCGCCTGGGTGCCAATGCTATTTTGGGTGTCAGCCTTGCGGTCGCAAAGGCTGCGGCGGATGCGCGCGGATTGCCGCTGTATCGCTATGTCGGCGGCGTCAACGCAAAGGTTCTGCCTGTTCCGATGATGAACATCATCAACGGCGGCGAACACGCCGACAACCCGATTGATTTCCAAGAATTCATGGTGATGCCCGTTGGCGCAGATAGCCTGGCAGAGGCAGTCCGCTGGGGTTCAGAGATTTTTCACACGCTGAAAAAAGGCCTGCACGAAAAAGGTTTGGCGACCGCCGTTGGTGATGAAGGCGGCTTTGCACCCAACCTGTCGTCCACTCGCGCCGCGCTAGATTTCATCATGACCTCGATAGAAAAGGCTGGGTTTAAGGCGGGCGAAGACGTGGTCCTCGCGCTCGATTGCGCAGCGACGGAGTTTTTCAAAAACGGCAAGTATGAAATCTCCGGCGAAGGCCTGTCGCTCGATCCGCAGACAATGGCGCAATATCTTGCGGACCTTTGTGCTGACTATCCTATCAAATCGATCGAAGACGGCATGTCAGAGGATGATTTTGAGGGCTGGAAAGCCGTTACCGAGATGATTGGTGATAAGGTTCAGCTGGTTGGCGACGATTTATTCGTCACCAATCCAAAGCGCTTAAAAATGGGTATCGAAACCGGATTGGCTAACTCGCTGTTGGTGAAGGTCAACCAGATTGGTACGCTTTCTGAAACGCTGGCTGCCGTATCAATGGCGCAGCGCGCATCCTATACGGCCGTAATGTCGCATCGTTCCGGCGAGACGGAGGACACGACGATTGCGGATTTGGCGGTCGCGACCAATTGCGGCCAGATCAAAACCGGTTCACTCGCACGCTCAGACCGGCTGGCAAAATACAACCAGCTGATCCGCATCGAGGAGGAGCTGGGCGGTAGCGCGATTTATGCAGGACGCAGCATCTTTCGGTAAGCGCTTTGCGGTGCTATGACGTCATCCATGGCGAGACTGGCAAGACGCAAACGATCCAAAAGTGATGTCAAAGCGACGCTAATTACTGGCGCCGGGTTGCTCGCATTGCTGTTGATTGCGTCTTACGCATTGCTCGGGCCGACGGGTGTAATTGCATGGACCGATTACCGGCAGGCGTTGAAAGAACGCAAAGTCGAATTGGCGTCGCTGGAAAAAGAGCGCGATGCGCTGCGCAATAAGCAGAAATTGCTCAATCGCGACAATGTCGATCCCGACTTGGCGGGCGAATTGATGCGCAAAGAGCTGAACGTCGTGGCCCCTGACGAAATTGTCGTGCCGCTCAATGACAATGAATAGCTATGCCTTATGAAGGCGGCGCAAATTTAACTTTCAACCGCCGCCGCGATTGATTAGGCGCTAAAACCGTAGCGTCAGATAAATAAGCCATTGAGAGGACTGCGTCTTGGCAAAATCGCCGGTAAAGAAAACAGGCAAATCTGCATCCGCATCGGGTGATGCCGTCGCCAATCGAGAACGGCCTGACACGCCCGTTCCGTACGAAGCGACCAAAGACGAGCTTTTGAAATTCTACCGCGACATGTTGCTCATCCGCCGGTTTGAAGAGAAAGCCGGACAGCTTTACGGCCTTGGCCTTATCGGCGGCTTTTGCCATTTGTATATCGGCCAGGAAGCGGTGGCTATTGGCCTGCAATCGGCACTGACGCCGGGCAAAGACAGTGTGATTACCGGCTATCGCGATCATGGCCATATGCT
>JBEBKE010000263.1:0-3036 GCA_040079555.1 Sphingorhabdus sp.
GCATTGCAACCACGACCATGAAGTCGTCCGCAACCCGCGCGTTTTTATCAACCCCGAAATCCTCGATCCGTCGGACGAATGGGCGGTGTATAGCGAAGGTTGCTTGTCCGTTCCCGATCAATATGCCGAGGTAGAACGCCCCGCGACGATCCGCGCCCGCTGGCACGATTTGGATGGAAAGCTGCGCGAAGAAGAGATGGATGGCCTGATGGCCACATGCTTGCAGCATGAAATGGACCATCTGGAGGGCATCTTGTTCATCGACCATCTGTCGCGGTTGAAACGCCAGATGGTGCTAAAGAAACTCGAAAAGCAACGCAAGCTGGCGGCTTAATCCCCCGGCGACGCTGCCGACCCAGCCAGCAATCCGCCATCCAGATGCATCTCGCTACCGGTCATATAGGCCGCGTCGTCCGAGGCGAGCAGCAGCGCGAGTGCGGCCACTTCCTCGACCGACCCGAACCGTTTCATCGGCGTATCCGCGACCATTGACGCCATCCGCCCCTCCCGGTCTGGGCCGTCGCCGATCAACGCCTCCCACATTGGCGTTAGAATCGCAGCCGGGTGGATCGAATTGCAGCGAATCCGCCAACCCTGTTGCGCGCAATACAGTGCCACAGATTTCGTGTGGTTACGGATTGCGGCTTTTGACGAAGCATAGGCGGCAGCGCCCGGGATGCCGACAAGACCAGACCGCGACGACATGTTGATGATCGCGCCGGTGCCTTTGGCTTTCATCGCACCGATGGCGTAGCGGCACCCAAGGAAGCAGCCGTCCAGATTGACGGCATGAATGCGGCGCCATTCGGTCAGGCTGGCATATTCGGGATCGTGCGGGCCTGGGGATGCTTCAAATCCGGTGATACCGGCATTGTTGACGACGATGTCGATGCTGGGGTGCGAGGCGGCTAGGCTGGCCCAGCCGGCCTCGGATGCGACATCAAGTTCAAAAAAGCTGCCACCGATTTCATGGGCGACACGCTGTCCCGCCTCAACGTCGATATCAGCGATGATGACGGCAGCGCCTTCGCGGGCGAAGCAGCGAGCAATCGCTTCGCCAATCCCGCGCGCGCCGCCGGTGACGAGCGCAGATTTATTGTGGAGTTTGGGCATGAGGTGGGTTCCTGATGGATACGCGTCGCCCCCGCGAAGGCGGGGGCCGTGGGAGGCTCACACAGCAGGCGTTGCGTAAACCCACTGCGATCCCCGCCTGCGCGGGGACGACGAAATTTAGGATATCCCTTGAATCACGCTACTTACTCCACCAATGCTATGCCAAAGCGTAAGCCGCAAAATAGGAGAGTGCAAGTGAGCGAGCATCAGGACTGGTTCCCCATCCCCGAAAGCGCGAGCAACGAAACGCATTGCAGCGCGGCGGATTATGACCGGCTCTATGCGCAAAGCATCACCGATCCCGATGGTTTTTGGGCCGAGCAAGCCAAGCGCATCGATTGGTTCACCCCGCCGACAATCATCGGCAATTGGTCATTCGATCCGCCGAGCATCAACTGGTATGAAGATGGCGTCCTCAACCTGTGCCACAATGCAGTGGACCGCCATGTTGCGGCGGGACGCGGTGAGGCGATTGCTTTTATCTTTGAGCATGATGATCCCGCCAAGGATGCGCGCCGCGTCAGCTATGCCGCGCTACAGACCGATGTCATCCGCATGGCCAACTGCCTGAAAGCACTGGGCGTCACCAAAGGCGAGCGCGTCACCATCTATATGCCGATGTGTGTCGAGGGGGCGGTTGCGATGCTCGCCTGTGCGCGGATTGGGGCGATCCATTCGGTGGTCTTTGGCGGCTTCTCGCCCGAAGCGATTGCAGGCCGAATCGACGATTGCGGCAGCCGCTTTGTGATCTGTGCGGATAGCGCGGTGCGCGGCGGAAAATCGGTTCCGTTAAAGGCCAATATTGACGCGGCGCTGGACAAGGTTGCAGAGGTCGAGGCGGTGTTGGTCATTCGGCACACCGGCGATGCGGTCGCAATGACCGATGGCCGCGATCACTGGTTTCACGACATGCAGGTCAGCGCTGAATGCCCGTGTGAGCCGATGCATGCCGAAGACGCGCTGTTCATCCTCTACACCAGCGGCAGCACCGGGAAGCCAAAGGGCGTGTTGCACACGGTTGGTGGCTATTCGGTCTGGACCGCCACCACTTTTCACTATGTGTTTGACTATAAACCGGGCGAGGTCTTTTTCTGCTCCGCTGATATCGGCTGGGTCACAGGGCACAGCTATGTTGTCTATGGTCCGTTGCAAAATGGCGGTACGAGCCTGATTTTTGAAGGCATCCCGAGCCACCCCGATAGCGGACGGTTCTGGGATATTATCGACCGGCATCAGGTGAATATCTTCTACACCGCGCCAACGGCCTTGCGCGCTTTGATGCGTGATGGCGATGCGCCAGTTGCTGCGCGTTCGCGAAAATCACTGCGCTTACTCGGAACAGTCGGCGAACCAATTAACCCAGAGGCCTGGCGCTGGTATCATGCCACTGTCGGCGAAGGGAAATTGCCCATCGTCGATACCTGGTGGCAGACCGAAACAGGCGGGGTGATGATCACAACGCTTCCGGGTGCGCACGGGATGAAGCCCGGAAGCGCGGGCCGCCCCTTCTTTGGCATCCGCCCGCAACTGGTCGATGCCGAAGGCGCGGTGATTGCCGAGGAAGGCGATAGTCGCGGCGATGTTTCTGGCAATTTGTGTATCACACACAGCTGGCCGGGGCAGGCGCGCACAGTCTATGGCGACCATGACCGCTTCGTGCAGACCTATTTCTCCACCTATAAAGGCAAATATTTCACTGGCGATGGCTGTCGCCGCGACGCCGACGGCTATTGGTGGATCACAGGCCGCGTTGATGATGTGATCAACGTATCGGGGCACCGCATGGGGACAGCGGAGGTCGAAAGCGCGTTGGTGCTGCACGAAAAAGTCGCCGAAGCAGCAGTGGTCGGTTATCCGCACGATATCAAGGGGCAGGGCATTTACTGCTATGTGACCCTAAATGCCGGCGAGGATCACAATGAC
>JBEBKE010000264.1:0-3013 GCA_040079555.1 Sphingorhabdus sp.
ATCCATCACCTGACTTTTCGGTTTACTCGACGGCCTTGGATAAACCTGACGTTCCGGTGTTGGATTCCCGCCTTCGCGGGAATGACGAAATGGGGTAGGCGGAAATTATGGAGTATCTTAAGCAAACCAAACTTTATGATAGCGCTGATTATCTCGGAAGCGGAGACGCAATTGTCGCCTATTTGAAGACCGCGTTTGAGGAAGGTGATGCTGACGATATTCGCGTCGCGTCAAATTATGTAATAAAAACTCTGAGGCGTTAAGTCGTAGAGAACGGGATTCAGCTATCTACGGGCTGTTGAAGGTACTGCTCTACATCAGCACCAAATCGACCGCGCTGAAGATTGAGGGGTGGTTCAGCAGTAGCAATTAAGATTGCTTCGATATGACTTAAAACACTTGGCAAATCCGTTTTGAAATCGGTGTCTTTTCCAAGAACCCAATTTACGGTGACTTCGCGAACTCCAAACCACGAAAATCTCGACCAACGCTCGGCCAAATGGTCCCGCCTATGGGTTTTTAGACGTCCAAAGAGCGTATGATTGCCTCTCCCAGCTTGGCCGACGTAAACGATACGAAACGTATCGTCATACAGTACATATACCCCGCGCTGTTCTCTGAAATCCACAGAGCCCTCACGTTTCGCGCCTGTCAAATAACCTTCTAGCGTGCCTTTGTTTTTTCCAGCACCCCACTTGACGCGATCAGCCTTCCAAAACAGCCCGTAATTCTGAATTAGCATGTTTTACTCCCCCCGTTAGTCGATAACCTCAAACCATCTCCGCCAACGTTGCCAAACACTCCCGCGCCAACAGCTTGCTTCGCTCTGGTGACCAGCCTTGGTCGGGGTCGTTGTTGTCTATGGTGTCCTTAAACGGCATTTCCAGCGTCATACTCACACAGCCATGTGACGGCCCGAATCGTTCCGCCAATTGGTTGGTGGACATCGTCAGGTTCGCTTTGCCTTTGCCCGATATCGGATAGCCCAGCTTGGTCTGGAAATCGGGCGTGCGCGCGGCCAGCCGGTCGATGAAGGTTTGGTAGCGTTCGCCTTGATCGTCGGTCCAGCTTGGGATGCCGTTAAAGCCTGCCATGAATGCGGCGGGGATGGCTTCGTCGCCGTGGACGTCCATGGCCCAATGCACGCCGGTTTCGTCCATCGCGTTGCGGATGCACAAAACCTCGGGGCTGCGTTCCGCCGTTGGTTCGGCCCATTCGCGGTTCAGGTTTACGCCGGCATAATTGGTGCGCAAATGCCCGCGACAGCTGCCATCGGGGTTGCAGTTTGGCACAATGTGAATGCGGCATTTTTCCAGCAATTTGCGCGCATGCGGGTCGGCAGGGTCGGTGAGCATATCCAGCGCACCCTCGGCCCAATGCTCCGCCATGCTTTCGCCCGGATGTTGCCGCGCATACAACCAGACCTGAATATCGCCGCTGCCCATTTCCAGGCAATCAATCGGCTGGCCTTCGATGCTGTGGCCAAGGCAGCGATATTCGACGCCTTCCATAGCTGCGGTGTCGGAGATCAAGTCATGGTGCCGCTCCATGCTATACGGCGCGAAATAGGCGAACCAGGCGAGGCCGCTGACCGAAATGTAGCGGATGGTCAGCGTGCCGCCGTCGGCGTCTTTGTCATAGTCGGTGTTCGCACGATCCCAATAGTCGCGGTCTTCGGACACACAGGCGCGGTAATCGGGCCAGCCGCCGGGATAGGCGGTGCTTTCCATGCCAGTGAGTTTGAGGGTAATCTCCACGCCCGGTTCCGCCGCGACGCGGAAATGGAACCATTGCGCAAATTCCGATTCGCGGTCCTTGCGAATCGAAAGCGTTGCCGCTGCGCCGTTGATGGAATGAACGATGATGTTGCCGCTATCGAAAGCGGCGTTGATGTCTGTGATTGCCATAGAGGCTTCTTTAACGGCCTTGAGAAATAAATAAACCGTTTGCCCAGAGCGAAGTCGAAGGGCTGGTCCGAGCGTAGTCGAGGACTTTCAACGTTGAAGGCTTCGGCTACGCTCAGCCTAGTCCCTCGACTTCGCTCGGGATAAGCGGATCTAGGGGAGATGAATGGGCTAAGGAACCGTAACCGTCTGACCCGATTCGCCGGGGAAATCGTCAAACAACGCAGCAGCCAGTTTCGATGCCGCGATTCCCGGCTGTGCGGCGGGCGAGGTTGCCCCCGCGCTTTGAGTCGCGCGGCCTTCCCAAATCACCAGATTGTCGGCGCGGCGGAGCAGGCGGACGCTCAATGTCGTTTCCACGCGGTCTTTGTTGCCCAATGCCCCAAGATCAAAACCAAGGCCCACGCCAACACCAGAGCCATAGCTGCCGGTTGAACTGCCGACGCCCACCGAAACCGGCGACCGCTGTAGGCTTTCAATCTTGCGCGCATTCACAGTAACTTCGGCAATGATATCGCTGTTGTCGAACCGTTCGCTATAGCCGATCTGCTGCATTTCGCGGGAAACAGCGGCGAGATACGGGGATAAAGACAGCGTATCGCCTGCCTTAGCCGGGCTAACCGCATAGCTGCCATTGCCATAAACATAGCCATCGGCGGCGCGGTTGAACCGCGTGACTTCGACGGGGCCGGTTGGGACCACGCACGCAGTCAGCGTTAAGGACAAAGCGAGAGCGGCGATCAGGTTGCGTTTTTTCATGAAGCGACTCTAAACAGACCCCGCAAAAGCCGCAATGGCGCTTGACTTTATTTGACGCCTCCCATAGTGGCGCGCCTTCAAATCCGGCCTTGTGGCCCCAAATTTACGGAACAATCCGATGAAAGTCGTCAATTCTCTAAAGTCGCTTAAAGGCCGTCACCGCGACAACCGCGTGATTCGTCGTCGTGGTCGCACTTATGTGATCAACAAAACCAACGGTCGTTTCAAAGCGCGCCAAGGTTGAGTTCACGGGGGTGATTCGTCACCCTGTGTTGCCAATAGCAAAAGCATTGACCGCCCCGATCCATTCGCGGGCGGTTTTTTGCTGTCTGAAATTTGAGTGTTGAGTT
>JBEBKE010000265.1:0-3008 GCA_040079555.1 Sphingorhabdus sp.
CCAAGGAAGGTATCGCCATTGGTCGATTTGACTTCGAACACGCCGTCGCCGACTTCCAGAATCGAGATGTCGAACGTGCCGCCGCCAAGGTCATAGACCGCGATGGTTTTGTTCTCATCCTTGTCCATGCCGTACGCCAGCGCCGCCGCGGTTGGCTCGTTGATAATGCGCAAGACTTCAAGGCCAGCGATCTGGCCCGCGTCCTTAGTTGCCTGACGCTGTGCGTCGTTGAAATAGGCTGGAACGGTAATCACCGCCTGCGTTACCGTTTCGCCCAAATAGGCTTCGGCAGTTTCCTTCATTTTTTGTAGGATGAAGGCCGAGATTTGCGAAGGCGAATAATCTTCGTCACCGGCTTTGACCCAGGCATCGCCGGTCTTGCCTTTGGAAATCGTGTAGGGAACCAGACCCATGTCCTTTTTGGTCATAGGATCGTCAAAGCGGCGGCCGATAAGGCGCTTTACCGCGTAAATTGTGTTGTCAGGGTTTGTCACCGCTTGACGCTTGGCAGGCTGCCCGATCAGGCGCTCACCATCTTTAGCAAAGGCGACGATAGACGGCGTTGTGCGCGCGCCTTCTGCATTTTCAATCACTTTAGGCTGGCCACCTTCCATCACCGCAACGCAGCTGTTGGTTGTGCCAAGGTCGATACCGATTACTTTTGCCATTCTTTATTACCCCGAAAGTCTGTGTGCTCAAAGTTTAACGCTTTTCCGGCCCTATCAGGCACCGCAAAAATCGTATGTGCGAGGGCGATATAGGTGGCAATTCGCTTGGCACAAGGCTTTGCCACCCCTAAATGTGGCAGCGCGTGGCTTTTGCCCCATTTTCTGACAGGGCGTACCGAGATGGAGTTTACTGTGAATCGACTATGGCTTTTGATACTACCCGCGCTTGCTTTGCTACTCGGCAGCTGCGGACGCCCCGCCGAATTGCGCGTCAACGAAGCGGTGCTGAAACTGTCACCCGTCGATAGCAATCCGTCCGCTTTGTATTTTACGGTGCATGGCGGAGAGCGGGATGTGACGTTGTTGCGTGTTAGCTCCCCCTCGGTCTTGCGCAGCGAAATGCACGAAACGGTGCAAGACGCAACAACCGGCATGATGACGATGACCAAAATTGATCGCATTGCTGTGCCAGCCAAAGGCAAAATCGAATTCAAGCGCGGCGGAAAGCATGTGATGTTGTGGGGCGTGAATTTGGTCGCGCGCCGACTGGAAAAAATCGATGTCGATTTCGTGTTTTCTAATGGTGATCGTATTCGCGTAACAGCGCCGCTCGAAAAAATCGCAACAGGCGGCGATGACCATGCCGGGCATTGATGCGCGGCACGGGCCAACGTTCCAGCCAGTAACACGCTAACCGATGTTTGGGCCACATCCTTCCGGACGAACAATGACGCCGCGCGAGATTTCGCTGGCGCGGTCTGTTTTTGGCGATGCCTTGGACTACGCCAAAATCCGCATTCACCGGCGCAAGTGGTGGTGGTTTCAACCGAGCAAAATCACAATGGCCCCCGATGGACATCTGTGGTTCCATCCCGATAGCCAGCTGTTTTGCGATGATTTCTGCGATCGCGATCTCAGCCTACAGGGATTGTTCATCCACGAACTCGTCCATGTGTGGCAGCATCAAAAAGGCATTTTCCTGCCGCTGAAACGCCACCCGTTTTGTCGCTATGATTACAGCCTGAAACCGGGCTGGACGCTGGCGCAATATGGCATCGAGCAACAGGCGGAGATTGTCCGCCATGTGTTTTTGCTGAAAAACGGAGTGAAAGTGGCAGGTGCGCCGCCGCTCAACCAATATGATGGTGTGCTGCCTTTCTAGTCAGGCAATAATCCCAGCCGCGCACGACCCATCCAACGCATCAGCACCAGTCCAGCCACTATCCCTAGCCCTAGCGCCAGCCCCAGCCATATTCCAACACCAGCATATCCGCGATAAAACGCCAGCCAACAGCCAACGCCAATGCCGATCACCCAATAGCCGAACGCCGCGAACAGCATCGGCCAAGTCGTGTCCTGCAACCCGCGCAACATGCCGGTGCCCACGACTTGCGCGCCATCGACAATCTGAAACACTGCGGCGACCAAAAGGAACGACACCGCAAGTTTCAGCACCTCCGCATTGCCCGCATATTCGGGCTCCAGGAATATCTCTGCCAACGGCCCGGGAATCAGCCAGATGACCAGCGCCATCGCGGTCATAAAGCCAACGCCCAGCGCATAGGCCGTCCACCCGGCTCGCCGGATTGCTTCTGGATCACGCCGACCAAAGCCAAGCCCAACACGCACCGTTGCCGCCTGACCGATACCCATTGGCACCATGAACGTCATCGAGGCAATTTGGATGGCAATCGCGTGCGCCGCGACTGAGTTGGTGTTGATATAGCCCATCAGGAAGACGGCGGCGGCAAATACCATCGCCTCAAACCCCATGTGCAAACCAATGGGCAGTCCGAGCCGCCACAACGTCGCAAAGCGCGGCCAATCCGCTCTCCACCAACGGCCAAACAGATGATAGCGGCGAAACCTGGGATGATAGGAAATGATGAGCGCCAAGAAAATGAACTGGAACAGGCTGGTCAGCGAACTGCCCACGCCCGCCCCAAACAGCCCCCATGCGGGCAGCCCGAAATTACCAAAGATCAGCCCATAGTTAATCACCGCGTTGACAACCACCGCAGCGAAACCTGCAATCATCGTCCAGCGCGGCATTTCCAGCGCCGCCATAAAGCCGCGGATCGCAACAACGCCAAGCGCTGGCCAAATTTGCCACATTAGCGCACGGATGAACAATCCAGCGTCAGCGGCGAGTTGCTTTGGCTGCCCAGCCCATTCGAGCAATGCCCCCATCTGCCACAGCAGCAGCCATATCGGAATGCAGATCGCCGTTGCCGCCCATAGAGTCTGCCGGAATGTCCGGCGCACATCGCGCACCGAATGCGCTTTGCGGCCCAACTCCGCCGCCATCAAAGGCGAGCCTGCGACCACGATACCAATGCC
>JBEBKE010000266.1:0-2994 GCA_040079555.1 Sphingorhabdus sp.
TAGCAACCCGTTACGACAAGCTCGGCTCGTCCTTCCTCGCCATGGTCAAACTCGCTTGCATCAGGCTACGGCTGCGCCATTATGAGTCCACGGCCTAAAGAACGCTTTTGGAGAGTTGTTTCGACGAAATGAATTCATTCATAAGGCTGATGAAAATTCAGTTAAGGACACAATAATTGAAATCACAGGCTTGAAAAAAACCGATCCCATTGTCCGGCTAATGTATCAATCCTTTGATGCCGTTCGAAGTTTTATTAAAGAAGATGTTTCGTCAAGCGCTGATTCTATTTTGCTTGAAGCAGAAGAGGAGGTTCCTACTTCTCAGCGGCAGTCAGGAAATCCTGCACCCATCGCGCAACAACTTGGATTGTCGTATCAGATCAACATCGTGCTGCCTGAAACAGAAAATGTTGCCGTGTTCAATGCGATTTTCAAAAGCTTACGGGACAACCTTCTGCGATGAGTCACGACAACGAGGTTGAACTATTTATTCTCAAGAATGCGGTAATCACTCAGAACCTCCGCTCTGTATTTGCTTTAGAAAGTGTCGGGCACTCTAAAAGTGCGCTGGAGACTCAAGCGGACTCGCTGGTGGCAGACTATTTGCGCTAGGTCGATTTTGGAATTATTGCCGATGCAGAGAGGATGAGCGAGTTTTATAAGCTGTTTTATGCCCTTGAGAATGACATGCGAGCGCTTATCGAAGCGGCGATGCTCGAAACAAAAAAAGAGAACTGGTGGTTAGAAGCGGTGCCTCAGGCGGTTCGCGAGAATGTCCAGAAGAATTACGATAGGGAATCGTCGGAGGGGCTTCCGCCTCGCTCTGACCGCTTGCTTGACTATACCACCTTTGGAGAGCTTGGAGAAATTGTGAAGGAAAATTGGGATGTCTTTTCAGGAATGTTTTCCAACGCCACACGCAACAGAGTACTGAGGGTTATTAACCGATTGAACATTGTTCGAGGGCCAATCGCTCATTGTAATTTCCTACCTGAAGAGGAGGCAATACGTCTTAAATTGGCGATTCAGGATTGGTACAAGCTGATGGAGTAAGCTATTTCTGGGTCACAATGTTGAATTAGGTCGAGGTCTATTTTAGCGTACGCAACGCCTAGCATTCCGGCCATTCAAAGCAAGCCGCCCCAACTCAGCCCCAAAAAACCACTGTCCTACATGTTCTAATTATGTTCCAGTTGGTTAATGACCGACTCAGGCTCCCCTACCCGCTACCGTCACCCCGTGCTTGACACGGGGTCCCGCTTTTCCGGATTGATTGCGCCAGTAAGCGGGACCCCGCATCAAGTGCGGGGTGACGAACTTGGGTTTGGGTCTGTGCCTCGATTAGCTTTTAACACTCACCGGTATCTTCGGCTTAAATTGACAACATGGACAGCTACACCCCCTTTGAAGCGTGAACTTTGTCAATTTAAGCAGGGGAAAACGGGAAATTGACGACTTTTTCAGATGCGTTGGCTAGGAAGCGAAAGTTATGAAACCCATCCGCATCCTTCACCTGCACAGCGCCTTTGACCTTGGTGGTAAAGAGGCGCGGGCGTGTAAGTTGATGAACCATTTCGGCGCGGAGGCATCGCATGTCATATTGTCCGCTGTGCCTGATGCGATGGGGGCGATGCAGGCGATTGATGCCTCGATCGAGGTTGCGTTTCCCGGTGACGCGGCTCCAGCCTTGCACGGCAAACCGGCCCCTGCGCGCTACCTGAAACTTGCGCGGTATATGCAGCAATTTGATCTGGTGCTGAGTTACAATTGGGGGTCGATGGATGGGGTGATGGCGCACCGGTTGCTGTCGCCCTTTATGAAACTGCCGCCTTTGATCCATCATGAGGATGGCTTTAACGAGGATGAGGCAGTTCGACTGAACTGGAAGCGGAATGCTTTTCGTAGCCTCGCGCTGACGGGTTCCTATGCGCTGGTTGTGCCTTCGATAACGTTGGAGGAGATTGCGCTGATCGACTGGTTTCGTCCCAAGGCAAAGGTCCACCGGATTTCCAATGGTATCGATATAAAGCGGTATTTGAAACCACCCGCTGCGGATGCTTTTTCGGGCTTAGTGAAGCGCGAGGGCGAAGTGGTGGTCGGAACGATCGCTGGCCTGCGCGCCGTCAAAAATCTGCCGCGCCTTGTGCGTGCTGTCGCTGCAGCTGGGCCGAATGTGAGGCTGGCAATTGCGGGGGAGGGGCCAGAGCGCGGGGCGATCATGACCGAGGCCGCGCGGCTGGGCATCGCCGACCGCGTCATCATGCCGGGCTTTATGCGCGACCCATCGGCTTTTGTCGGCTTGTTCGATATCTTCGCTTTGTCGTCGGATAGCGAGCAATATCCGATCTCGCTCGTCGAGGCGATGGCGGCGGGGTTGCCTACGGTTTGCACCGATGTCGGCGATGTCCGCAACATTGTGACCGAGGCCAATCGTCCCTTCATCGTTGCCAAGGATGATGAGGATGGATTTGCGGCTGCACTGACGAAATTGGCAAACGGTAGCACCCTGCGTCAAACGATAGGAGTGGCCAATAAAGCACTCGCCGTTGCCGAATATGACGAGGCTAAGATGTTCGCCCAATACCGGGCGCTATACGGCAATGCGATGAATCGGGCTGATTTTGCGAGACAAGCCTAGCTTGTTTGGCTAGCGGGTTTTGACAGGGGAAGCGCAGGGGCTGCGCGTCCAGAGGAATAGGGGAAGTTGGATTGTTTAAGGGCCTGAAACCCATCACTTATGCCGGTCGCGAAGTCTGGCCTTTGATCGAAGGCGGCAAAGGCGTTGCTGCGACGAACCATGCAAGCTCTGGCGCTTGGGCGGCTGCTGGCGGCATCGGCACAGTGTCGGCGGTGAACGCCGATAGCTATGACGAGAATGGCGACATGATCCCGCAAGTTTTCACCGGTAAAACCCGCGCCGAACGGCATCAGGAACTGGTCGAATACGGCATTCGCGGCGGTATCGCACAGGTGGAACGCGCGCATGATATTGCA
>JBEBKE010000267.1:0-2970 GCA_040079555.1 Sphingorhabdus sp.
CAGTCTCTGGCGCGGGCACAGCTGGAGCGCGGACCATTCCGCCAGCACCAGCGATTGCACTTCCGGTCATCACTTATGCCGAGGGACTAAAGCTGCATTTGAACGGCGAAGAAATCCGCGTGATCGGTGTCGCTCCCGCCCATACCGATGGCGATTCGATTATCCATTGGACCAAATCAAACGTGATCTACATGGGCGATTTGTTCATGTTGCAGATCAGCTTTCCCTATGTCGATCGGGATAGCGGCGGCGACGTGCGCGGGTTCGTAGCAGCAGCAGACAAGGTTCTGGCAATGGCCGATGACCAAACCAAGATCATCCCCGGTCACGGCGCTGTCGCAACCAAAGCCGACTTGCAAAACCACCGTAACATGATTGCCACCGTTATTGCCAACGTGGAAGCTGGAATCAAAGCGGGCCAAACGCTCGATCAGATCAAAGCGACCAGTCCCACCGATGGCTTTGGCGTGAATCCCAAGGGGTTCATTAGTGCGGATCGCTTTGTCGAGACGGTTTACGCCAACCTTAAGGAGTAATCGCCGCGATCTCGTTCCGCAGCTCAGCAATCAAAGGCTGAATACGCTTTAACCTCGGCGCTTCGGTGTCGAGAACAGCGATGAACGCTTTTTTCTTGATCGCTAGCACTTCGGCTTGTTCTGCAGAAACGGTGCCAGGCATCGACGATAGCAATATATCGACCAGCCGGTCGATGCCGTGCAGTCGGCCCCATAGATAGTCATTCTCGCGATAGGCGCGGCTGAAGAACGCACCGAAATTGTTGAACTCAATGCCTTTTAGAGTTTCCGCCGCGCCGCCTTTGCGGATGGTGTTGGCGTCATCGGGGGCAATGCGATCCACTTTGATCGGATCAAATTCATCCAGCCCCTCGCCCTGCAACAAGGGCAAGGTCGCGATATCGTAAAGGATATAGCCCAGATAACCGAGCAGGATCGCGCGTGTCGCCGCGTCCGGCACATCGGCTAGTGCAGTGTTGAGCGCTGCATCGGTTGCGGCGTCGCCCGCCTCCAGATTGCGGCGGCTGGCCAATAGGTCCAGCAACGCGGCGGGATTTTCCACGCCGTGTCGGACAGCCTCGGCAACTTCTGCTCCCAAAAATTCTGCGGTTTCTACCTCAAGGAAGTGGGCTAGGGACGCGTAGATAGATTGGCGCAACCGGTCGGCAATGGCATCGGGAACATCGGCGACTACCTCAACATCCTCCGCCAAGCGCCGTGCCAAAAAGCGAAGACGGCGGATACGAAAGCGAACGTCCTGATCGCGGAAAAATTCCATCGATGCAGCGGCGGCCACTTTGCCTTTGGGGCCCGTCATCCGGTTTAGCCCGCGATTACAAATCTCCCGCCACAACGCGTCACGCAGCAGGCGGAAATGGTCTTGCCCGCCATCCGGCCAAGCCCGCCGCGCCGTTGCAACCAATTCGTCAAGCACGCCCATCAACCGCAAATGCGCATAGGCCGGATAGCTGTATCCCGTCGCCTCGGCGGATTTCTCCACCATTGTCAGCCGCCATTTGCGCAACCGTTCTGGCGTGGGCTTGGTTAGAAACCATGTCTTTCCCAGCATCGTCTCGATCATCTGTTCGACTTCGACTTCCAGATGCTCGGTAATCTCGCGCATACGGGCGATGCGTTGGGATCGGCCCTCAATGGCGTTCAGGCTATCGCGGATCGGCTGTTCGCGCGGGATATCGGACGTTGCCCCGAAAATGGTGGCGAAAAATCCGGGCGGCTTTTGCGGCCCCGCGCCTTGCTTTCCGCCGCGCATCCGAAAGCTGGGCATTCCCGGCTTTGGATCGATATAGACAAAGCGTCGATCCACTTCGCGGCGGGCAGGGCGGTTGCGCAGCGCGTCGATGGCTTGCGCAAAAGGCGCATTGGCAAGCACCGACCCGTCGATCAGGAACGTGTCGTCGGCGGTGCCAGCCTCAAACTGTTGCGGCAATATCCGCTGCAAAAACGCGTCGCGTCCGTGCCATGCGGTCGCCCGGCTTTCCAATAAACCGTCCATCTCGCGAGCGCTAAACGGCGGAAACGCTCCGGGAAAGCTGGCGGTGGATCGGGCGGCAAAGGCCAATTCAGCGGCGTGAGCAAAGCCTTCATTGCCCTGTCCGCGCGTTGAAAAACCGATGGTCAACCGGTGCTCCGTCTCACTAACATCCGATGGGCTGTTCAACGTCAGCCGTTCTTTGTGACCGTGAAAATCGGTGACGGTGACGAATAGGTCGAGCGGCTGTCCGGTTGGTAATAACGGGCTATCCGCGCCGCGTTGTTCCATTGCCGATAATGCGTTGAGCAACAGATTGGAAAAGACGCGACCACCAAAGGGGGGCTGAAACCAACGCGCACGGATAAAGCCGGAGAGCTTACTGGCGACCTCATCGCGGGCTTCTTTGGCAACGGTGCGCTGTACAGCGCCGCCCCGCCGGCGCAATATCGCCCATGCAATCGGCGCCGCCCAGAATTTGGTGAAGCGCGACAAAGGACGCGCATCGGGATCGAGCAACACCTCTACATCGGCGTTTTTCAGCCACATATCGGTCAATGGTTCCAACGATTGGCCGGTGACAATAGCTTGTGATAGGAACACGCCGTTGATGCCGCCTGCGCTTGCGCCAGAGACGATATCGGTCAAAACGCGCATCCGCGTACCGGATTTCGCCTGAATTAATTCCAGCAATTCGCGGTACGCATCCTCGCTACCGCCGCCCGCTGGGCCGCGCTCCAAATGCGCTTTGCTCGCGCGGATCAGATGCCAGATTTCGCGCGTGATGCCGTGCATATAAACGGCCAGGCTGACGCCGCCATAGCATATCAAAGCCAGCCGTAGTTCCTTTTCGCGCATGCCGCAGATGTGGCAGGACAAGCGATAAGAGACAAGGGTGATGGGCGCTTTGAACGTGTGAAAAGGTAAAACTTCAGCAGGAAACTTTGAAAGCAAGTTTCGGGACGC
>JBEBKE010000268.1:0-2961 GCA_040079555.1 Sphingorhabdus sp.
TCCTTCTTGGGAGAGGTTTTGCCGCCCCTTAGAAGAAACAGGCCCGTCAAGCTAGCTTGCAGTGACCGGAACCAGCCGAATTTCGACACGGCGGTTGGATGCGCGGCCTTCTTCGGTCGTGTTCGTTGCCCGTGGTTGGCTTTCGCCATAGCCTTTGGTCGCCAGACGCGCTTGCTGCACGCCGCGCTGCGTCAGATAGCTGGCAACGCTGCTTGACCGTTGTTCTGACAAAGTCTGGTTGAACGCATCCGATCCGGTCGAATCGGTATGACCCAGCACATCGACATAGGTTTTTTCATATTCGGTCAAAGTCGCTGCGACTTTATCCAGCGTGGTGCGGAAAGCTGGATCGAGGTTGGCGCTGCCTGTCGCAAAAGTAATCTCGGACGGCATATCGAGCACCAGCTCGTCTCCGTCGCGCGTGACGCCAACGCCAGTGCCGGCGGTCTGGCGGCGCAGCTTTTTTTCTTGCTCGTCCATATAATAGCCAACACCAGCGCCTGCGACAGCGCCGATGCCTGCGCCCAAAATCTTCTCGGTGCGGTCGCGTTTGCCTCCGATCAGATCGCCAAGCAAATAGCCGCCAAGCGCACCGCCTAAACCGCCGATGACGGATTTCGATACGCGCTTGTTCCCTGTTTCGGGATTGGTCGTGCAGGCCGCTAGTGGCAGCGTTGCAATTAGCAAGGCTGTGGCGAATTGGGTTTTGCGGTTCATGCTACTTACTCCTGATTTGAAGCAGCAATAGACCCTAGGCTAGATGAACGAACAGTGACGCAGACGTTCATCTAACCGCGACCGCGATACGGCGACACCCCCTGATCGGTCAGCCACAATCCCTTTGGCGGTTCGCCCGATTGCCAGAAAACGTCGATGGGAATGCCGCCGCGTGGGTACCAATAGCCGCCGATGCGCAGCCATTTTGGCTTCATTTCGTCAAACAAACGTTTGCCAATGCCCACGGTGCAATCTTCGTGAAATCCAGCATGGTTGCGGAATGCGCCAAGAAACAGTTTCAACGATTTGGATTCGACGATCGTTTCGCCCGGCGCGTAATCAATCACCAGATGCGCGAAATCGGGCTGGCCAGTGACTGGGCACAGCGAAGTAAACTCGGGCACGGCAAAGCGCACCAGATACAATTCACCGGCGCGCGGATTAGGCACATAGTCCAGTTCAGCCTCGTCAGGGGACGCGGGAAGAGCAGAATTCTGCCCCAGAAATTTTGGTTGAGTGTTGTCAGTCATGCGCTTTATCTAACGCAGCGAACCGACTATGTCATTCCCTGCCTGTATTCATGGCGCGTTCAACCGGAAAATATTTGTCCTTACCCATGCACAAATTGCGCAATGCCCTTACGCCGAAATGGATTTTGACGCTGGCCCTAACAAGCCTGTTTCTCGTCACCCCTGTTGCTGCGCAGGACGCTGTGCCTGATGCCAAAGGCGAGTTGAAAGATTTCCGGCTCGATAGCCCCCCACCCAAAGATACGCCCGCCGAGCCAGCACCAAAGGTTGAAGCGCCGGTCGTGCAGGCTGATCCGTTAGTAGCGGCGCCTTCGCCGGGGCCTGTAGCGCAGCCAAAGGCGCAGAAACGGGTTGTCGATACGACGCCAACGCCGAGTACAGCACAGCCGAACGAACCGACGCCAGATACCGCGAGTTCGCCGCCGGTATTTTCCGATCTCCCGCCGCCCGCTGAGGAGAGCGACAGCTTCCCCACCGAGGACACGGCAAGCGCTCAAACACCCGCGACCGCAAACTATAGCCAATATTGGCCGTTGCTCGCGGCTCTATTGGTTGCACTTGCAGGACTTGCACTCTTTTCGATGTGGAAACGCCGACATGCCAACGTCGTTGTCGAAGCAACAGCAGCGCCCGTTATGCGCAAGCCTATCAGCCCGGCGGCACCGCGCGTTTCAAAGCCTCAGATACTCCAATCCGGTTTCACCGCAAAATTTGAACCCGACAACGCCCGTTTAAGCGTCGCTAACCTGACCATTACAGGCCGGTTGCACCTGCATTACGATGGCGACGCACCGCTGGAAACGTTGCGACTGCGCACTTTGGTGATGTCTGCGTGCGACGGACAAAAGGACAAGATCAATAATTTCCACACCGACCCAGAGGCGGGACAAGTCAACAGCCTCGGCCCTGTCGCGCCGGGCGAAGAGATTAGAATGAAGCTGGAAATGCAGGTGCCGCGCGAAGCGTTGCAAGCCTTTGACTGGCGCGAACGGCGCTTTGTTGCGCCAATTGTGCTGATCAATGTCGCAAGTGACGATCCGGCCATCCAGCCCTATCAAGTGACCTGCGTCGTTGGACAGACCGGCGTCGCTAACTCTGCTCGACTACAACCATTGCCGATTGATCGCGGACCAAAACTGTTCGACGCCCTGCAATTCCGCCCGATTGCAGCCTAGACGCGCTATACAATTCCAATTATCGTGCAGCGCACAAAAAGAATCATCACGCGGGCTTAAAGGGACGGACATTTATGGAATTGCTGGTAACCACCGAATGGTTGGCAAAGGAACTGGGCGCATCGGATTTGCGCGTGGTCGATGCTACTTGGTTCATGCCCGATAGTGGCCGCAACGCTGCGGCTGAATATGAAGGCGGACATATTCCCGGCGCAGTCTTTATGGACATTGCCGAAATCGCCGATGGCAACAGCAGCCTACCCAACATGCTGCCACCCGCAGAAAAATTCGCCAGCCGCATGCAATCGCTCGGCCTTGGCGACGGCAGCCGCATCGTTGTTTACGATGACAGCCCATTCAAAACCGCAACCCGTGCTTGGTGGATGCTGACATTGTTCGGTGCGCATGACGTCGCCATTCTCGACGGCGGTATCGCCAAATGGAAGGCCGAGGGCCGCGCGCTGGAAACCGGAAAGCCCACGCTGCGCCACCGCCACTTTACCGTGTGGAAAGATGATAGCAGCGTCCGTTCAAAAGCC
>JBEBKE010000269.1:0-2960 GCA_040079555.1 Sphingorhabdus sp.
GGATCGCGGTACGGCATCGCCACTAGGTCGGAGCGGAAGAACCGGCTATCAAGGATGATGAACTGCACCCGCTTTCCGGCTGGCCCAACCATCCGGCTTTCATACACGCCGGGGCGCGATTTCACCTCGTCGGATGCGCCCCAATAGCTTTCGTAAATATCCTCGGCATATTCCTTGAACGCAAAGCTGCCACCGGCATCGTCCGCGCCCAAGTCATGGTCATTCCATGTCGTCATCATCGGCACGCTGCGGCGGAAACGGTCAAATTCTTGCCGCGCCGAAAGCTTGCGATAGCTGGCGGTCAACGTCGGCAGATCCGCGCTGTTGGCGGTTCGCGTGTCCCCATAGACATTGTCGCCGATCAACAAAAACGCCTGCGGTTTTTGCGCCGCGATCACATCCCAAAATGCCATCGACCGGTTTTCGTTCACGCACGAACCGAAGGCAATGCGCGTCAGTTCGGTGTCGCCCGCAAGTGAGGCATTGGGCGGTGCGACGGGTAGCTTATTGGTCAGCGCCGCATAATAGGGCCGCAGCGCTTCCTGTGCAGTCGCAGGCGGCGATGCGGACGCAATTGGCGGAGGCGGGGGAGTTGCACAGGCAGAAAGTGCGACTAAGGTGAGGGCTGATAGTACGCGTTTCATGATCCGATACTGCCAAAGCATTTGCCATCGGGATAGAGGAAGAATTGATGCCAAGAATTTTGATTGCACTTTCGCTGATGCTTTCGCCCGCCGCAGCCTATGCCGATGCGGGCGCGGACCTTGGCAAGTTGGTTGAGGAATATTGGGCAGCGGTTTTGAAAGAATCGCCGACCCTCGCAAGCAGTCTGGGTGATGACAGCCAACCGGGTCAGGTTGGCGATTACAGCCTGGCGGGACAGGATCGCTTTGCCAAAGCTAGTGCCGCGTATCTCGCGCGGCTGAATGCAATTCCCGAAAACGATCTGAACGCCCAAGCCAAGATCGAATATGGCATATTAAAACGCACTTTGGCCGGCACAGTTGAAGCCAATACATTTGGTCAACGCGCTATCAATTTTTCGACCTATTCGGGTTGGCACCAGAATTTCGCCGGAATGGCGGATAATTCGCCGTTCCGAAACAAGGCCGATTATGAAAGCTATAACGCACGGCTAAAACAATATGCGCAGGTCAATGACCAAGCGATTGCCGTCGCCAATGTGGCGATCAAAGGCAAATATACGCTGCCTTGCGAAGTGCTGGGCGGTTATGAAAAGGGAATTAGTGGCCTGATTGTCGAAGACAAGGACATCCGCAAATCCCGTTTCATGAGTCCCTATCATCGCCCTAGGCCTACGACTTTGTCGGAAAGCGAATTTTATGCGCTGGCCGGAGACGCTGGAGCAGCAATTGCCACGGTCATTCACCCGGCGCTGCAAAAACATCTCGATTGGTACGCGAAAAGCTACAAACCTGCCTGTGCCAAAGCACCCGGCATATCGGCGCAGCCCGGCGGCGCGGAATATTACAATTTCCGCATCCGGCAAGAAACGACGACGACGTTAAACGCAGATCAAATCCACGACATCGGTCTGAACGAAGTTGCGCGCATCCGTGCCGAGATGGTCGAGGTTGCAGCAAAAGCAGGCTATGACAATCTGGACGCCTATATTCAACATCTGCGCACAGACCCGCAATATTATGCGAAAACACCCGAAGAACTGATGGAAAAAGTTGCGCGGGTGAACAAGACCATCGACGGCAAAATGCCCAGCCTGTTCAACCGCCTGCCCCGCCTGCCTTATGGTATCAAACAGGTTCCGGCCGAAATCGCCGAAGGAACGACGACCGCTTATTACCAGCCCGGTTCCCCGGCGATCGGCCTATCGGGCACTTATTATGTGAATACATCAAAGCTGGATCAGCGCCCGTTATGGGAAGTTCCGGCATTATCGGTGCACGAAGCTGTCCCCGGCCATCACCACCAGATCGCGTTGCAACAGGAACTGCCGCTTTCCGATTTCCGCAAACACGGCGTATTCTTCACCGCCTTTGTCGAGGGCTGGGGGCTTTATTCCGAACGGCTAGGCATCGAGATGGGGCTGTACGATACCCCTGCCAAAGACATGGGGCGGCTGTCCTATGAAATGTGGCGCGCGATGCGGCTGGTCGTTGATACCGGCATCCATGCCAAAGGCTGGTCAAAGGTGCAGGCGATAAAATATATGACTGACAACAGCGCGATGTCCGCCGCCAATATCGAGGCAGAGGTTAACCGCTATATCAGCTGGCCCGGACAGGCGCTGGCTTACAAGCTTGGCGAGTTAAAAATTCGCGAGCTACGCGAAATGGCAGCGGGGAAACTCGGCGCAAAGTTCAGCCTCGCGGAATTCCACGATGTTGTGCTTGGGCAAGGCGCGGTGCCGCTGGATGTGTTGGATCAAATGGTCAAGGATTGGGTTACGACGAAAGAAAAATGAAACGCAAATAATCCCCTCACTCTGGGCTGGGCAAATCCGCTTCTGCGCCTGTGCCCTCCAGCGGCTTACCCCCACTGGCTTCACGCTCTTCTTTTTCGGCGCGTTCTTTTTCAAACTGCTTGACACGCTGTTCAACTTCTTCAGCCTCGGCATCGATACCGGCAAGGCGTTTGCGGCGTTCTTCAGCGATCAATAGGCCAAAGGCGAGGCCGGGGTCTTTGGCTTTTTCGGCATAGGCTTGGTCAATTTCTTTAAGGCCGCAACCGGTGAAGCCGCCAGCACCCGATGCCGAACAGCTCATCGTGCCTTCGCGGCCAACATATTGATAGCCGATCACGCGATTGGTCCAGCTTTCGTTGCGGATGTCGTTGGGGTCGGACCGCAACGACGGCGGGATGCGATAGCGATCCGCCTCGACCAAAATCGCGCAGACGTTGATCTGATCATCGGTACTTTCGGGGCATTGATCATCGCCGAACAGGATAACCGTGTTGATTTTGGGATCAGTCGCTGATGT
>JBEBKE010000270.1:0-2959 GCA_040079555.1 Sphingorhabdus sp.
AAGGGCGGTACAGGCGAAATTGAACAGCAGATCGAAGCCGTGCTGCCGCCGATCTTCACCAAAGCCAAACGCGACATGCGCTTTGCTGCGGCATTCCAGCCCGATTATCCGCCGTCGCTTTTGACCCGCGAGATTGAGGGAACCGCCACTGTTCGCGTACTCGTGGGAACCGACGGACGGGTCCGCGAAGCGATAGTCGTGAGTGCAAGCCACCCGGCATTTGGCAAAGCCGCGGTTCAACAGGCGCTAAAATCATGGCGATTCAAGCCCGCGACGCGGGGTGCAGATGCGGTTGAGGACTGGGTCACGATCCCGATCACGTTCAACATCACATGAATTTTGTGGCCCCAGCATAAGCTTTATGCCGGGGCCACTGGAAATTGACCGGCGCTGCGCCTATTGATGGGATATGAGCATTTTTCGCGACGTATCTTTTGCCGGCGCAGGCGCAGACCTTATCGCGTTTCTGCGCACCCCGCGCCAGCATCGCTGGTTGTTAGTGATCCTTGCCTGCGCGCCGCCTGCTTTCATCGTGTTGTTGTTCAACCTTGATGTGCTGGAAGTGACGCGCCCCGGCCCGCCAGAGGTGATGTATATCGAAAGCTGGCCCGCCGACCGCAGCATCAAAGAGATTGTTGCCTCAAACCTTGAGCGGCAGAAAATCGAGGACGCCCAAGAGGCGAAAATCCGCGAAGCCTATAAAGCATTGGGTCGCGCGTCGGGCATGGATGTTGACCGTATCGAACGCGAAGCTGAGGAAGCACGCGCCGCGAAAGCCAAACAGGCTGCGACGGCTGCGACCGCTGCATCCGCTGGAGCCGCGAAATAGCCAGTTCTGCCGATGACCGGCGCTATATGGCCGCCGCCATTGCCCTTGCCGAACGCGGCAAAGGGCGAACGGGGCTGAGCCCCTCGGTCGGGTGCATCATCGTCAAGCAAGGCCATGTGATAGGGCGCGGCTGGACTCAGCCCGGCGGCAGGCCACATGCTGAGGCGATGGCGGTGGCCGAGGCGGGATCGGACGCGGCGGGCGCAACGGTCTATGTCACGCTGGAGCCTTGCGCGCATCAAAGCGAACGAGGGCCGAACTGCGCAGATAGCTTAGTTGCAGCCAAGCCAGCACGCGTGGTCGCCGCCACAACCGACCCAGACCCGCGCACAGCCGGTCGCGGATTTGCGGCACTAGAAGCAGCGGGCATCGCCGTCACGGAATCGGTGCTGGCGGACAGCGCGCGCACCGGTCTGGCGGGTTTTTTCAGCCGGATTGAAAAGCAACGCCCCCATGTCACGCTGAAACTCGCAACATCGCTGGATGGCTGCATAGCCATGGCCGATGGCAGCAGCCGCTGGATCACGGGCGACGCCGCCCGTGCGCATACCCATTTGGAGCGGGCGCGCTGTGATTCCATCTTGGTCGGGGCAGGGACGGTGAAGACAGACCAGCCGAGCCTGAATGTCCGCATCCCCGGATTGGAATCGCGCAGTCCGCGCCGTATTATGCTGGGCAGCGGTGCCTCACCCAATGGGTGGGAGGTCATCCGCGCGCCGCATGATATCGCGCACCTCAATTGCAACTCTGTGCTGGTCGAGGGTGGCGCGCAGACGGCATCGGCATTTTTGGCGGCGGGGCTGGTTGATCGGCTGATGCTGTATCGCGCGCCGATCTTGATTGGAGGCGGCAAGCACGGCCTGAATGACATCGGCCTTGCGACGCTGGACGCTGCGCATCATCGCTGGCAGCTTTCCGACCGGCGAGCGCTTGGCAAAGATATATTGGAGGTTTACGAGGCAGCATGTTTACCGGCATCATCACAGACATAGGCAGCATCCGCAGCACCGACCATCGCGGCGATCTTCGCGCGGTTATTGGGTGCAGCTATGACCCCGACAGCATCGATCTGGGCGCGTCGATTGCGTGTTCGGGCGTGTGCCTGACGGTGGTCGATAAGGGCCGCGACGCTGATGGCGGCTGGTTCGCGGTCGATGTCTCTGGCGAAACAATACGCTGCACAGCAAGCGGCCAATGGGAACAGGGACGCAAACTTAACCTAGAACGCGCGCTAAAGGTTGGCGACGAACTTGGCGGCCATATCGTCACCGGCCATGTCGATGGCGTGGGCGAAATCGTTGCGATCACCCCAATTGGCGATTCGCATCAAATTGTCGTCAAACTGCCAAACGAACTTGCCGCCTTTGTCGCGGCAAAGGGTTCGATCACGGTCGATGGCGTGTCGTTGACCGTCAACAGCGTGACTGACGCCGCCGATGGCACCCGCTTTTCGCTCAACATTATCCCGCACACTTGGGATGTCACGACGTTCGCTAACCTGTCGGTCGGGCAGACCGTCAATTTGGAAATCGACGTGCTGGCGCGCTACCTAAAACGCATGGAACAATTCCGCGCCGCGTAACCCCTAAAACGGCAACCAGCGTTGCTTTTTGGAAAACTTCATATAGCCGACATTGGCCCCCAGCCGCAGCCCCGCGCCCACGCGAATGGGGATCAGCACAATGTCGCCGCGCCGCAGATAGCTGGCGTTGAAACCCCCGACCAGATAGGCAACGCCTTCGCCCGATGGGAAGCGTTTATACAGGTCTTCACTGTCGTACAGATTATAGACCAACACAAAGGTGCTGCCCGCATTTGCGCCTGCATCCAGCCCAATCGATGGCCCTGTCCAGTACACCGGCTTTTCACCCTCGACCTTATGATGCAACGTGCCCGAACCATAACGCAGGCCAACGATAAACGCACCGCCACCTTCGCGCCCGACAATATAGCCATTGGGCTTGCCCTGTTTCTTCAGGATATCCTCGATCAGCTTGCCCAGGCCTTCTGCGCCTTTGCCGAACACGCCCTCGGCAGCGCCCAACAGGTCATCATCCTGATAGGTTGCCTGATCCGCCGTTGGGACTTCCGCACCGTTAGGATCGGCTGGTAGTTGTTCTGTGCCCACAA
>JBEBKE010000271.1:0-2954 GCA_040079555.1 Sphingorhabdus sp.
CGAAAATACCAGATTTTGTGTCGGCATTCAATCATCTATCTGAGTCCGCGTCGTTTTTTGGCTGTTTCGCTGAGCTTGAAACTGCCCCAGCAATCACCGGGTAATCACCGAAATAGCTATCACGAAACTTTCCGTACTGCAGTCAGGCTTACTTCGAAGCCAAGCGGCAGCAGCAATTCGGAGAATCCCCATGCCTGACTGGCACGAAATGAGTCGGTAGGCGCCTTAGGGAGCATGGCGAAACCGGTCGTTCGCTTATCCAGATCCTAGCAGACATTTCATCAAGCAAAGCCGGTACGGCTCATTGGCTTTACTGATGCGAGTTTGATCCCGGATCCTTTTTTGCCAGACGTATAAGATATAAAGGAGCTGATGGCAGTGGCAAACAAGCAGCTGAGTTTGGCGTTCAGTCGACAGCTTGCTGCCTTTGAGGACGATGCATGTCCTAAGGTTTCTGCGCGGTTGGAGCGTGATACTCGCCTGCACCGGATGGTGATTGGCAGCTAGTCACCACTGGCACCATTGTTACTGTTTCGTTCCTTCGTCGCTTCGACGAGACCAAAACACTCCTTAATTCACAACCTCAAATCTGTGCCATAGCCGCTGACGGGGAACACATCCCCGCTCGACAGGCCCCGGACAGGCGGCGCAAAGGCGCAATCACCACGAAGGCGCAGCCACAGTGGCCGCACGCGCAGCGTAGCGGACCCTTCACGGGTTGATTGAAGAAGGCTTGGGGTCGCCCAACGGATTGGACTTTGAGAGCGGGGTGTTCGCTGCGCCGCACAGCACACGGTAACGTGGTCATTGTTGCGCGAGTGGACTGGCGGCATTTTTCCGAAGTGGGCTCACTTGCCGCTCGACCATTGACCGCCCAAGCGAATTTATATAAGCGCTTATATATGGCTCACTTTGGAGGATTAGGGACACGCCTCAGGCAACTTGTCGCTGCACTGGATGGCGCTGTTGAACAGATCTATCGCGACCATCGGCTGGACTTTCGACCACGATTTTACCCATATTTCCGCCTTTTGCTGGAACACAAAGAACTCTCCGTCGGCCAGCTCGCCGAGAGGCTCGGTTTCACGCAGCCTGCCGTCACGCAAACCCTTAGTGTCATGCACAAAGCCGGATTGGTTTCAATTACAGCAACAAAGGACAAGCGCGAGCGGCGCTATGTGCTGACGGAGGTTGCGATGGCAATGCTTCCAAGTTTGCGTGCAATTTGGACAGCAACTGACAGCGCCGCTGGAGCGCTTGAAAAGTCACTGCCAATGCCGCTACGCGGCACCATCGACGCAGCCATCGCCCAGCTTGAACGCGAACCTTTCGGACGACTGATTGAAAAGGAACTTGGGCGATGAGAATTGTTCTGGCGATCCTGATGCTACTGGCAACCGCAACCGCTTCCGCCGCCACCCAGATCAGTGGAGCGGATCGTAGGGATGTTATCGAGGCCACCGCTAGCTTGATTGAGACACGCTATGTCGATGCAGTTGAGGGTCAGCGGCTCGCAAGCGCTCTTCGTCGAGCGAGAGCCCAATGGCGACATATTGCATCGGGCGAAGAACTGGCTGAGGCGGTAACAAATTGGTTACGGCAGCAATCCGGGGACGGGCATTTCGCGCTGAGCTATAGCTCGACGCCGATCGCCGCTGAGGGCGGTGAAGTCGAGTATTCGGCGGAGGAGGCTGAACGCTATTATGGTGCTCATCTCAACCACGGTATTCAAAGAATCGAACGGCTTGAAGGCAACATCATGCTGATTGATCTGCGCGTTTTTCCGCCTCCAGCGCTGGCTGGCGACGTCATCTCGGCAATGATGGCTGTTGCAGCACAAGGCGACGTGCTTATCATCGATCTCAGAAACAATGGCGGAGGGATGGAGACCGTCAATCTTGTCGCGGGGTACCTGTTGCCTCCCGCGTCACCAATGAGTGGGACGTTCGATCGTCCAAGCGGAAGGCTCACACCGCAAGTTTCTCCCTTGACTGTTCCCGGTAGGCGGTTTGGCGAGAGCAAGCCGGTCTATATCCTGACGAGCCGCCGCACGTTTTCCGCTGCCGAGGCGCTGGCCTATGACCTTCAGGCCTTGAAGCGTGCTGTGATCGTCGGAGAAGTGACGGGCGGAGGTGCCAACCCCTTCGAGTATCGCCGCGTCCATCCGCATTTTGCGCTGAGTCTACCTGAGCAGCGTTCGATTAACCCCATCACGGGCAGTAATTGGCAAGGCGTCGGCGTCAAGCCAGATGTCGAAGTGCCAGCCGATCAAGCACTTGAGCGTGCGTTGAAGCTTGCCAGAAAAGGCAATTGAAGCACACAGCGACGACAAGGCTTGTGTCTGTTTTTGACATCTGCGAATTGCCGAAGAGTTGCCGCAATAGGTCACTGAATCGCCCAAATCTTAATCCCCATCTTGCGGGCCTTTTCGACCAGATTGGCATTGACGCCACTGCCAGGACAGGCAACCACAGCCTTGGGCAACATTTCAAGCATCTGATCTTTGCGACGGAACGGTGCTGCGTTCTTGTACCGCTCCCAGTCGGGCCGCATCGCTTCCGCCGATTTTCTTTTCCAGCATATGTCGCCACTAAAAAAGCTTAAACTCAAGCGACTTCCCGCCGTCCTTAGCGGTTCATGTGATCGAAATTGTGCTATTCTCGAAGCTTATTGCGGCCACGCTTTGTTGAAATCATGGACGAACAGCCCCGGATTTTTGCTGTCGAATTGCGCCTGAAGTTCACAGGTCGGGCTGTTATGCTTCTTGCACAACACTTGAGCCGCTTCCTTCGCGCGCTCGGCTGTGGTTTCGGAGGTCACACCATGAGAACTGCCACCATCGCCACTAAGATGGTAGGTCTGGAGAAATCCGGAGCCGACCCACGCAGCTGCTTCGCATTTGCGGGAGGTCGCAGTGCTGCAAGCCTTGATGGCCGCTGCGGCTGCATCATCCA
>JBEBKE010000272.1:0-2951 GCA_040079555.1 Sphingorhabdus sp.
TATGGGGTCGGTCATGACGAAATCTAAAACAGGTCTAATTCTGTCGCTTTCAGCATCGCTTGCGGCATTATCTGTCGGCACAATAACGCCAGCATTTGCTCAAGACGAAGCACAAGCAGAGGAAGATGCGCCGCGCGATACTATTATCGTCACGGGTACACGCCGCACCGACCGCACCATCGCCGATAGCCCAGTGCCCGTCGATGTTTTGACATCAGAGGATCTGCTCAACAGCGGTTCGACCGAAACCAACAAGTTGCTGAACCAGCTCGTTCCATCGTTCAACTTCCCGCAGCCTTCGTTGACCGACGGTACGGACTCGCTGCGCCCCGCAACATTACGCGGATTGGCGCCGGACCAAGTTCTCGTGCTGGTCAATGGCAAGCGTCGCCACCAATCTTCGCTGATCAACCTGAACGGCTCGGTCGGTCGCGGTTCCACCGCAGTGGATATGAACACCATTCCTGCGCTTGCCATTGAACGCATCGAAGTGCTGCGTGATGGCGCTGCGTCACTTTACGGTTCGGATGCAATCGCAGGCGTTATTAACGTCCAGTTGAAAAAAGGCGTCGGCGGCCGTGCGCAGATGACTTACGGCAAGTATATCACAGAGATGGAGGACGTCGGCCAAGTTGCGACCGTTTCGTTGACCACGACCAACCCAACAATCAATCCATTGAACAACGCGATCACAGGCGGCGACAATCCTGTGATTACATATACCGGAAAAGATAGAACCCGCCGCGACGGCGATACATATACTTTTGCGTCCAATATCGGCCTGCCTCTTGGCGATGCCGGCTATCTTAACCTGACGGCTGAATACAAAGATCGGTCGCCTACCAACCGGTCCGGCCCTGATATTCGCCGCAACTATTTCAATGCTGGTGATATCCGTGAAACGACGTTCAACCGTTACGCGCATCGTTATGGCGACGGTGAATCGAAAGACATGAACCTGTTCCTCAACGCGGGTTTTGAGTTTTCGGAGTCAGCTGAATTCTACACATTCGGCAGCTATGGCGTTCGCGACGGAAATGGCGCTGGATTTTATCGTCGCTCCTTCGATGCCCGAAACCGCGATTTTTCTGCATCTACAACATCATTCGTCCCGATTTACGCCGATGGTTTCTTGCCTTTGATTGCAAGCGAAATCATTGACATTTCTGCCGCAGCCGGTTTGCGAGGTACGCTGGGCTCGTGGGATTATGACCTTTCGGTCACTTACGGTTCCAACTTGTTAAACTATAAAATCGAAAACAGCGTGAACACGTCCATCGGTGCCGCGAACAGTGCACGCCGGTTCGACGCTGGCGGTTTGCGGTCGGGCCAAACGTCGGTCAATCTGGATATCCGGCGCGATCTGGATATCGGCATTGGAGAGAGCGTTTCGTTTGCTATGGGCGGTGAATACCGTGACGAAAACTACAAAATCGTCGCGGGCGAACTGCAGAGCTATATTAACGGACCATTTTCTGCCGCGCCGTTTAACGCAGGCGGCGGTTCGCAAGTGTTTCCGGGCTTCCGTCCTAGCAACGCAACCGATGAATCGCGTAAGAGCTATGCTGGCTATGCCGAACTTGATGCCGACCTTAGCAGTGCTTTCACGCTACAACTGGCCGGTCGTTTCGAACATTACACCGATTTCGGTAACACTGTGAACGGCAAGGCAGCGGCTCGGTTTGAGCCGATTGACGGTATCGCGTTGCGTGCATCGGCGTCTACCGGTTTCCGAGCGCCAAGCCTTGCGCAACAGGTTTTTGCTACAACCTCGACCAACAATGTTGGCGGCACATTGATCGAAGTCGGCACATTCCCGGTTTCTTCGTCGGTTGCCATTGCATTGGGATCGCAACCACTCGATGCGGAAAAATCGCTCAACCTGGGTGCAGGTGTGACCTTCAATATGCTCGAAGGACTCAACCTAACGGTCGATTACTACAATATCAAAATCAAAGACCGGATCACTCTGACGGAGAACCTGACCGGAGCTGACGTTTTGACTTTGCTGACCGATGCAGGGGTCACCGGCGTTTCTTCGGCGCGGTTCTTCATCAACGGGATCGACACCAAGACCCAAGGTCTGGACATCGTCGCAAGCTACCGCGTGCCGGACATGGGCTTTGGTAAAATCCGGTTGAGTGCAGGCTATAACCTCAACAAAACTGACATTACTGATCGCCGCACATTCTCTGGCTTTGCGGCGCAGCGTTTGTTCGCGCGGCAGGAAAGCTATCGCCTGACCGATGGTCAGCCTAAGAATAAGCTGAACCTCAGCCTCGATTGGGATTACGATGTTGTCGGCCTAACGCTGCGCACAAACCGTTATGGCGAAGTCTTCTTGCCAAGCAGCTTCTCTACAGCAGCGAACAACAACAACATCGCATTGGCACCCGGTGCGGTCCCCGGCGACATCTTCCTCTCGCCGAAATGGGTTACGGACTTGGAATTCCGCATTAAGCCGACAGAAGACCTCAACATCGCATTCGGCGCGAATAACGTGTTTGATATCTATCCAGATCGCCTGCCATTCGGCACCGTCGATGGCGTCAGCTATGGCTTTAACAACTCGTTCTTGCCCTATAGCTCGCAATCGCCATTCGGGTTCAGCGGCCGGTTTGTTTACGGACGCGTTTCTTACGATTTCTAATCGAAGCAACGATTTTTGCAAAAAGGGCGGCGATTGTGTCGCCCTTTTTCGTCGGCCTTTTGACGCTTTGCCACCGGACTGCTAACGGCGCGTTCGACTCCTGCCCTTTTCCGAAAGCCTGTTTATGATCGCCCGTTATTCCCGCCCCGACATGGTTGCCATTTGGGAGCCGGAGAACCGGTTCAAAATCTGGTTCGAGATAGAGGCGCATGCAACAGAAGCGTTGGCTGATCTGGGCGTTGTGCCAAAATCAGCGGCGGATGCGTTATGGGCGTGGTGGGCGACTAAGCCCGCGATTGAT
>JBEBKE010000273.1:0-2949 GCA_040079555.1 Sphingorhabdus sp.
GATTGGCTAGTAACACCTCAACAATGCTATGCTTCCCGTAAATCAACGGCCTACGTCAAGTCGCCAAAAAAATTTGCTCGACAGCATCTTTGTAGCTGGACGAAACGGGAATGCGGGCATGATCGCTCATGATAAGTTCCAAATTTCTGCCAGAGCGGGTAAGCTTCACCACGTGGGAGCTAGCGACCCACCATGAGCGATGGACTTGAATACCGCTAACGCCCGCAACTTCGTTCAGCGCGTCACGGAATCGCATGAGAATGAGAGTATTTCCAACTTTGGTAACCGCACGGAGATAATGATCTTCCATCTGCAGATAAATCAAATCGGTTCCTATGTGGTCGGGCAAACGAGAAAAAAAGCTGACGCCTGGTCTGGTTTTAAGCCCCAACGACTGCGCTTGTCGAATGTGGCGATTTATCACAAAAATCGAAATCATCCCGATGCTAATCAAAACAACAGCTAAGACGTTGCCATACAAAGCTAAAGCGTCTGGCAAATTGGCTGGCCCGGGGGCTCTTATATCACGACGAACTTGAGTTACCTCTGCAAATGGAAGCCAGCTCGCCACCATGATCCATTTATATAGCAGCCAGTCTGTCAGTATGACGAACATCGTCATGGGAATGTTTCCCATGCAAAATAATGTGAGGACGCCAGGTAGAATTGGTGCCCGCGCCAAAACCCTGATTGGTCGCGATAGTCGAGCGGTAAGCGGCATAATCAGCCCGCCAAAAAAACCTAAATTTACAAGCCAATAGCTAAATCGCCAAAGAAACGGATCTTGATCCGTACCAAACGGACCGAGCACCGCAAGCACCGAGGCCATCACGGCATATAGGCCGACATGCTTTACATATTCGCGCCAGGCGAGATCGGCCCAATAATCCAGAAATTCCGTAGTGAGCATGCGTCTGTATTCACTCTGTCCTCAAGAGAATCTGTGTGGCGGTAAACAGCACCATCCGCCCGCGCAACAATTCGATGTGCTCGTTCACGTATCGCGAAATTGCAATGGCGAAACTTGCGAAGGGATTGCGTACCTTTCGCGTAAGTCCAATTGCATTGTCCATGCCAGAACGGAATTGAGATTGTGTGTCGCTGACCAGCTTCAGTGATGCCAGCAAACCCATCCAAATCGATTTTTTAGAATGGATCACAATGTCAAATATCGCTCCCAAAATGCTTGTGCTGACTGCAGCGTTTTGCTGTGCGCCCATGGCGCAAGCCCAAAACGCCGAAAACACCCAAAGCGACAATCATGTTGCCATTGGCGCAGGTGCGCTACTGCAAAAGGCGCCATTCAATCGTGCCAAAACCGAGGCATTTCCCCTGCCGCTGATTTCGATCAAGCAAGGTGTCTATTATTTTGAAGCTGCCGAAACCGGAGTTCATTTTGAAAAAAATCTCGACAGTATAACGCCATCTATCGATCTGTTCATCACCGCCCGAGGAACGAGCGGTCAGGATCGTGAAAAAGTCACTGCTGATGCTGGTGCCCGAATTTCACTTACGACGGATTTCGGAACATTGAGCGGAGAAGTCCGCCGCGATATTACTGGCAAATTCAAAGGCTCCGAAATCATCGCACGTTATAGCTACCCCATTTCGAGCGGTAGATTTACGATAACTCCGGCATTGCAGGCAAGCTGGCTCGACAGGCGAACCGCAAACTATATGTACGGCGTTACTGCAGCGCAAAGGGCGAAGATGATCGCCAACCAGCGCAGCGTGATATTGCCCGTCGCTTCGATCACCGAAAAAGCGCTTAATCTTGGCGGCGATATTTCCATGTCGATCCAACTGAGCGAGCGGCTCATGCTGATCGGCGTTTTGAGCGGTGCTTATCTGGATAAAACGATCCACCAGAGTCCAGCGATCGACAAAAAATGGGAATCGCAGGCCATCATGGGCGTCGCTTACAAATTCTGAAAAGTTACGTCGGAGCGTCGTTTAGGCGACGCCGCTCCGCAGCTTTAATCTTGCTCGCCCCGGATTCGCACATGCAACTCATTCTATATATCCTTCGCCGGCTGGCGATTACCGCCGGTGTCGTTTTCATTGTGCTAAGCTTCGCGGGAACCTTAGGCATTTCGCTGCGATATCTTTTTGATCGCAACAGCTACTTTGAATTTTTCGGTGACCGCGATTCTTCAGCGGAGAGGTTGTGGCTAGTGATTCTGCATATCCTGCCGGCGATAATCGCGCTCTTGATAGGCCCGCTCCAATTGTCAGCCAATATTCGTAAATTTGTTCCGCGATTACATCGTATAACGGGTCGGGTATATTTGTGCAGTGTGCTTGCCAGTGCATGTGGCGCGTTGGCCATAACTCCATACTCGCTGGGCGGAACGCGCAATGCGATGGGGTTTGGCTTGCTGGCTATTGTATGGACCGCCACAACGGTGAAGGCGGTTTGGCGTATCCGAAACGGCCATATCAGCAAGCACAGATTCTGGATGATAATGTCCTATGCGCTAACATTGGCAGGTATAACTCTCCGTGTGCAATTGGGCGTTTTCACCGGTCTGATCGGTATGTCATTCTCGCATGCTTATTCCATTACGGCATGGAGCAGCTGGATTCCGAACCTTGTAATTGCAGGCATTTGGATACGCTATGGAACCAGGAGGCAGGAATAGCCAAACCGGTATTCAACCCAGCAAACGTCGTGGCACCGTCCGGTTCACCACCTAAAAGTTTAGGGACTTAATACTAAATTCGTTGTGCCACGGCCACGCAACCCACGTTATGCGTTTCCGAGCTTTCCTCGCCGATGGCAGAGGATAGGAAAGCTAAGGAACGAAACGACTTATCCGGAATTGGTGCAGAAAAGCCCCATCACAAACACTTCAAAAACTTCGCCTTCACGCATTTTGCGACCAGCACATTGGCTTTGACCAATTGCTTGGCGCTCAGTTTTTTGGCGGCTTCTGCCGCTTTCTCTTT
>JBEBKE010000274.1:0-2945 GCA_040079555.1 Sphingorhabdus sp.
AAAGGCAATGAAAAGCTCTCCATCCTTTCTGCAGAAGCGCCAATTGGAAGTCCGATCCTAAGCGACGGATCGGCGTTTTATCAGCTGCAAGAAGAGTTTAAAGCAGCGTTCGAAAACACCGTGATCGATTTGCCGCGCGGGATGTTGATTGCGTATCCGCATCTGCTGAACGAAGTGAATATGATCGTCATTGTGTGCGAGATGTCGTTGGCATCCGCGCGTGACGCGATCCGATTACTTGCATGGTTCCGTTCCAACGCTCCGCAATGTCAAGTCCTGGTGGTTGCGAACAAGGTTCAAACCGCTGCGACAGAGGTGACGCGAAAGGACTTCGAAACTTCGATCGAACGTCCGCTTGATCTTGTGCTTCCATTCGACAGCAAGTCGACGATCCAAGCCGCTCGTGCGGGTAAACCGGTCGTTGAAGGCGCAAAGAGCAGCAAGGTTTCAACCGGAATCGTCGCTTTGGTCGATCTGATTAAAGACGCGACCGCCGTCGAGACCGGCGCGGAAGGCGAAGGCAAAGACGGCAAGAAAAAGAAGAAGAGCTCCATGCTCGGCGGTCTTGGATCCATGCTGAGCAAAAAGAAGTAATGACCGGCGCGTTGCTTGATAAGCAAGCGACCGCCAGCGAAACTGGGAAACGCGGCTGATGACGCAATTTGCAATGATCACTATCGGGGCTGTTTTCATCCTCGGTCTGCTGGCTTTCCTTCTTATGGGATCAGGCGGCAGCAGCACGACCAAGCGGCTCAACGGTTTTAGAGCCCGCTATTCCGACAGCGCGGCTGCGCAAGTCGAGCAGCAAATGCGCAAAGCAATTGCCTCTCGGCGGCCTGTCAGCTTTGCAATTGGTCAGCAGTTGTCGATGTCTGACCAACTTCGGTTGCGGCTCCAGCGGACCGGCAAACAATGGACGATGAAGCAATATGGCTATGCCGCAGGAGGCCTGTTTATCGTCGGCGCGGGATTACTGCTGTTCAAAGGCGCACCTTTTTACCTCGCCTTTGCTTTCGGATCATTTCTGGCAGCCGCAATCCCGCATATGGTCGTCAACTTTGCCGTCAAAAGGCGCGTGACCAAATTCACAAGCAATTTTCCAGACGCTATCGAGCTTCTCGTTCGCGGCCTAAAGTCGGGTCTGCCAGTCAGCGAAACATTGAATGTCGTTGCCAAGGAAATTCCCGGCCCTGTCGGGGAAGAATTCAAAATCGTTACCGAGAAAATTAAGATCGGGAAAACGATGGAGGAGTCGCTACAAGAAACGGCTGATCGAATGGGGACGGCTGAATTCCAGTTTTTTGTTATCACATTGGCAATCCAGCGTGAGACAGGAGGTAACTTGGCCGAAACGCTTAGCAACCTGGCCGAAGTGCTAAGGAAACGGGCGCAAATGAAGCTGAAGATCCGGGCGATGTCTTCGGAATCCAAAGCTTCGGCGTATATCGTCGGCTCGCTTCCGTTTTTCGTCTTCACGATGGTTTGGTGGGTTAACCCAGAATATCTGGCCGGGTTTTTCTATGAACGACGCCTGATGATTGCAGGTATCGGTGGCGCGATCTGGATGAGTCTTGGCGTATTCATCATGGCCAAAATGGTCAGCTTTGAAATCTGATTGGGACAGTTTGACATGATTTTGGCAGCAGCCGTTAACGGCCCAACGTTTCTTGGTTACGACGTCTATACGGCAGGAACTATCCTGCTGGCGGTAGCCACCGCAACGGCGGTGCTGGCGTTTTACGGCGCCATCAAGATGAAAGATCCTATGGCAAAGCGCGTGAAAGCGCTTGTCGAGCGGCGTGAACAGTTGAAGGCGGGTATTACCGCATCAACATCGAAAAAACGCGCAAAGCTAATCCGCAGTACCAACGCAACCGACCAAATGCGCCAGTGGCTGTCGTCGATGAAGGTCTTGCAAGATAGTCAGATAAAAGAGGTTCAGCAAAAGCTGGCGCAAGCCGGGATTCGACGCAAGGAACTCGCGGTCATCATCATTTTTGCGCGCCTCGTTGGTCCGATTCTGTTGGGCGGCGGGCTGGGAATCTGGATCTATGCCATGGGCGGCTTGGCAGACTGGACGCCATTTAAAAAGTTCGGCGTATTCGCCGCGGGTACGATCTTTGGCTATAAAGCAGCCGATATCTATCTGGGCAATTTGGTCACAAAGCGTTCGGACGAAATCCGCAAAGGCCTACCAGACGCGCTCGACTTATTGGTCATCTGCGCCGAAGCTGGCCTTACCGTGGACTCCGCGTTTAATCGCGTCGCCAAGGAATTGGGCCGTGGTTATCCCGAACTCGGCGACGAGTTCGCACTGACCGCAATCGAACTCGGGTTTCTAACCGAACGGCGGATGGCGTTTGAAAACCTCGCTTACCGTGTGTCGCTGGATGCGATCCGCGGTGTGGTGACAACGATGATTCAAACCGAGAAATACGGAACGCCTTTGGCCTCAGCGCTTCGCGTTTTGTCCGCAGAATTCCGCAATGACCGGATGATGCGCGCCGAGGAAAAGGCCGCTCGCCTTCCCGCGATTATGACGGTACCGCTGATTCTGTTTATTCTGCCGACGCTTTTCATCGTTATTCTGGGCCCAGCAGCCTGCTCGATCAGCGACGCGTTCGCCAAGTAACGATAACGCTGAAATAGGAACAGTCGTGGTCGCAAAATTATGCGGCCACGACCTCTTGTTCGATGACACCAAAGATTGGGTGATGGCGATCATCCTCCATCCAAATCCGCACATTATCGCCAGGCTGCATAAATGGCGTTTTCGCGGCTCCAGCATTGATTGTTTCAACGGTCCGCACTTCGGCAAGACAGCTGTAACCGAGGCCGCCTTCGCTGATCGGTTTGCCCGGACCGCCTGCAGCATCGCGGTTGGATACTGTGCCAGAACCTATGATCGTCCCTGCCCCAAGGCTGCGGGTTTTGGCCGCATGCGC
>JBEBKE010000275.1:0-2938 GCA_040079555.1 Sphingorhabdus sp.
CCAAAGACTTCGTCATTCAGGTCGATGTCGCCTTTTGCCTTGGCGTCGAGGGTTTGAACCTTCAATTTCATGGCTTAGCCCTCCTTCGTTTCTTCGCTTGTTGGCGCGGCAGGAGCCTCTTCAACAGCGGGAGTTTCGGAGCTAGCCACTTCAACCACTGGGGTCTCGGTTGCTTCGACTTCGGTTGCGATGATGGTTTCTTCGACCACTGCCGCAGCTTCGATCTGGTCATTGGCAGTTATCAACGCACCGGGGAACGGCAGACCTTCAGGAGCAGCCACTTTGACAGCATCCTTAATCAACAACCAGCCATTCTTTGCACCAGGGACAGAACCCTTAACAAAGATCAGACCGCGCTCTGCGTCCGTGCGAACCACTTCAAGGTTCTGCTGCGTGCGCTGCTTGTCACCCATGTGACCGGCCATTTTCTTGTTTTTGAAAACCTTGCCCGGATCCTGACGTTGGCCAGTTGAACCCAAAGCACGGTGAGAGATCGAAACACCGTGGGAGGCGCGCATACCGCCGAAACCCCAACGCTTCATACCACCGGCAAAACCTTTACCTTGTGTATTGCCCGAGATGTCGACCAGCTGGCCAGCAACGAAATGTTCGGCAGAAATAGTCGCACCAACCGGCAGCAACCCGTTTTCGTCTGCAACGCGGAATTCAGCAACGCGAGCTTTTGGCTCGACTTGTGCCTTGGCGAATTCCCCGCGCTGAGGTTTGTTTACATTTTTCGCTTTACGGACACCAGCACCAAGACGAACGGCAAAATAGCCATCTTTCTCTGCACTGCGAGCACCGACCACTTGGCAGCCTTCCAGCGCCAATACGGTGACAGGAACGTGGCGACCATCTTCATTGAAGAGGCGCATCATGCCCATCTTTTTCGCGATCACGCCAGTACGCATGATCTTACTCCAAACTATGTCAGAGGCCCGGCTGGCACGATTGCCAGGAGGGCGTGACGCCTAAATCCAGCCCTGAATTTTTAAGCATTGCCCCGTCCGGGCTAGGCACCAGATGCACACCTTAGTGAACAATCCGGTAAGACGGGGAACGCTGACCCGGGTTACAAACTCCGAAGAGTTAAACCGGCGGTATTCCTATGTCTCACCCCGCTAAAAGCGAGGGTATCAGCTTACGCCAATTTGATTTCGACATTTACACCAGCGGCAAGATCCAGCTTCATCAAAGCATCGACCGTTTGCGGTGTAGGCTGCACAATGTCGAGCAGCCGCTTATAAGTGCGCACCTCAAACTGCTCGCGCGACTTTTTGTCGACATGCGGGCCACGGTTGACGGTGAACTTTTCAATACGGGTAGGAAGCGGAATGGGGCCGCGGATCAAAGCACCGGTGCGGCGCGCTGTATCAGCGATATCGCCAGTTGCCTGATCGAGGACGCGATGGTCAAAAGCTTTCAGACGAATGCGAATGTTCTGCGTTTCCATAATTGGACCCAATTCCTATTTTCTACCAATATCAAAGAGCGAAAAATAGCCACCCCGAGCCCATCGAAAGCCGGGACAGCTATTTTTTGAATTCTGTATAAACTGCGAAACAACGGGGTCGGCGAATCAGCCAACCCCGTCGTGTTGCAAAGCCTATATTACTTCGTGATCGTGCTGACAACCCCTGAACCGACAGTGCGTCCGCCTTCGCGAATTGCGAAACGAAGACCTGGGTCCATCGCGATTGGAGCGATCAACTTAACTGAGATCGTTACGTTATCGCCTGGCATCACCATTTCAGTGCCCTCAGGAAGGATCACTTCACCGGTGACGTCCGTTGTACGGAAGTAGAACTGTGGACGATAGTTTGCGAAGAATGGTGTGTGACGACCGCCTTCGTCTTTCGACAGAACATAGATTTCAGCTGCGAATTCAGTGTGCGGCGTAACCGAACCTGGCTTGCAGAGAACCTGACCACGCTCAACTTCTTCACGGCCTACGCCGCGAACCAGTGCACCGATGTTGTCGCCTGCACGACCTTCGTCGAGCAGCTTGCGGAACATTTCAACGCCGGTAACAGTTGTTTTCTTGGTGTCTTTGATACCGACGATTTCAACTTCTTCGCCAACCTTGACGATACCAGTTTCAACGCGGCCAGTCACAACCGTACCACGACCCGAGATCGAGAACACGTCTTCAACTGGCATCAAGAATGGCTTGTCGATTGGACGATCTGGCTGCGGGATAGCTTCGTCAACAGCAGCCATCAGTGCAAGGACCGAATCCTTACCGATTGCGTCGTCGCGGCCTTCAAGTGCAGCCAATGCCGAACCCTTAACAACAGGGATCGCGTCACCGTCAAAACCGTAAGACGAAAGCAGCTCGCGCACTTCCATTTCAACCAGTTCGAGGATTTCGTCGTCGTCAACCTGATCAACCTTGTTCATGTAAACAACAAGCGCAGGAACGCCAACCTGACGTGCAAGCAAGATGTGCTCGCGAGTCTGTGGCATCGGGCCGTCAGCTGCGTTAACAACCAAGATCGCGCCGTCCATCTGCGCCGCACCGGTGATCATGTTCTTAACATAGTCAGCGTGTCCTGGGCAGTCGACGTGCGCATAGTGACGGTTTGCAGTTTCATATTCAACGTGAGCCGTCGAAATCGTGATGCCGCGCTCGCGCTCTTCAGGCGCTTTATCGATGTTGGCGAAATCAACAGCGGTACCGCCGAATGCTTCTGCCATGATCTTTGTGATTGCTGCAGTCAGCGTGGTCTTACCATGGTCAACGTGACCGATGGTGCCGATGTTGCAATGCGGTTTCGTCCGCTCAAACTTAGCCTTTGCCATTTTTCAAACCTTCTTTGTGTAAATGTCAGATTTTGTTCAGTTGAGCCGACGCCTGCTGAATCAGGCGCCGCCCTTAGTCCGTAATTGCTTATCAGGCAAGCTTCTCTTTGATTTCCGCCGCGACATTTGCCGGGAC
>JBEBKE010000276.1:0-2914 GCA_040079555.1 Sphingorhabdus sp.
AACCTCTTTCCAAAAGCGGCGCATGATTAGCCTTTGTTAGCGTCTTGTTTTTGCCAAATTTTTTTCAAAGTAACTGGCATCAGAAAAAAGTGAATGGTTCCGATAATCAAAAACCCGTAACCAAGTTCAGGGGAGACTTCTGGCACAAATTTTCCGCTTATATTGGCTATTCCCAGCCCAACAAAAATCACGGCACCAAACCGCATCGCGGCCATCGTGAAAAAGCGCTGCTTAGCCAATAACTCGCGTTCATCTATATTCATCACCAACCCTCCAATGCAGCTTTCAGTTCGTCCATCGTTTCGACCAGATAATCGGCCCCCGCCTCGCGCAGTTCGTCCAGCGGATGATAGCCCCAGCCGACGCCAATCGTCTTGCAACCAGCAGCCACGCCCATGTGGATGTCATACACGGTGTCACCGATCATCACAGCGTCCGTTACCGCCACACCCGCATCAGCCAGAGCCTGTTCGATCATCGAGGGATGCGGTTTTGACGGATGCCGGTCTGCGGTTTGCAGAGTGACGAACAGCCCCTTGATGCCGTGAAAATCAAGGCAGCGTTCAAGCCCGCGATCCGATTTTCCGGTGGCCACGCCGAGTAACCAGTCATCGTTCCGCAATTGCTCAAGCAACGCGCCTATGCCGTGATACAAGGGCTCTTCAATCTCACCTTTCTCACGCATCGCCCAAAAGGCCGATTTATAGGACTCCACCATCTGCAAATGCATCAACTCTTCGGCATCGGGAACCAGCTTCCGCATCGATTCTAACAACGACAATCCGATAACGCGGCGGGTTGCGTTGCCGGATAGTGGCGTCAATCCCGCGCCAACAAATGCGGCATCCATTGCCAAGCAATGGTTAGCCTGCCCATCGACGAGCGTTCCGTCGCAATCAAAAATGGCGAGGCGCTGTGTCATGTCACCCATTCACGCATGAAATGGGCCATCGCTTTTTTGCCTTGGGCTTCCAACTCATCGGCAACGCGCAAACGCTCCGCCTCGGTCTTGTTTTGCGATAGTTTGATCGTCGGCCGCCATGCCATCACTTCCATTTCAAAACCGGTGATCCCGCCCAGCATTTTGCGGAACTTGCCGTCGTCCATCTTGTCGCGCGTCCATGGCGCTTTGGGCGAAAGCCGCGCTTCATTCACCGCACTCAGGTCATCGAGCAACGCGACTAAGCCTTCGTCGTCCATCGCCCGCACCGGACCTTCCAATTCGATGCTGATATAGTTCCACGTCGGCACCTGGTCGGGGCCATCATACCAATCGGGGCTGATATACGCGTCTGGGCCGTTGACCACGATTAGCGCGTCTGTTCCCGAAAGCGTTTTGGTTAGAGCATTGCCGCGCGCGAGATGGAATTGCACCGCACCATCGCCGGTTGAAAAAAGCGAGGCTTGGCCGACGCGCGGGCCATTGAGCGTCTGCGCAAAGACCATGCCAAAGCCGATTTCCTGCACCAAGGCCTCCATCAAAGCGCGCTGCTGCGCATCGCTGCCCATTGCGCGGAACAAAGGGTTTGGGTGCATTATGCTTTCCTTTTGGGAGCAGCCTTTTTGACTGCTGGCTTTTTGGCCACCGCCTTATTGGAGACCGCTTTGTTGATGACCGCCTTTTTCGCTGCAATCTTTTTGCCGGTGGCCAATTGACTGGCTTTTGCAGGGGCGCGACGTTTGTCCTTTGGCCCATCCGCTGCGCCGCGTGAACGCCGTTCGCCTTTGCGTTCCTTCCGCGCCGATTTGGCGATGTTGGCGGCTACGCGTTTCTTACCCTCAGCCGTGTCCGCAAATTTCGGCGCGTCCAGTACCAACGCGTCACCGAGTTCGATATTCAGCCCCAGATCGGCAAAGCTTTCGGCCATATGCGGCGGCAGGTCCGCAGTGATATCGATTTGATGCCCTTTGGGATGGTCGATCCGCAAGCGGCGCGCGTGAAGGTGCATTTTGCGGCTGATCGTGCCGGTCAAAAACGCGTCCTTGCCGCCATATTTGCCGTCGCCGACAATAGGATGGCCAATCGCCGCCATATGCACGCGCAGCTGATGCGTGCGGCCCGTATAGGGCTGCAACTCGACCCATGCACAGGCATTGCCCGCGCGTTCGACAACGCGATAGCGTGTGCGTGCAGACAGCCCCTCTTTTTCGTCAACGTGCATTTTCTCGCCGCCGCTACCGGGCTGTTTAGCAAGCGGCAGATCGATGAAGCCGTCATAGATCGACGGCACGCCGACAACGAGCGCCCAATAGACTTTACGCGCCGTCCGCGATGAAAACGCTTTGGCAAAATGCCCGGCAGCGCGCGGCGTGCGTGCGACCAGCAAGACGCCCGATGTATCCTTGTCCAGCCGGTGGACCAGCTTTGGCCGGCTATCAAGGCCAAAGGTCAGCGCATCTAACAGGCCATCGACATGATTCTCGGTCTTTGTCCCGCCCTGTGTGGCAAGGCCAGCGGGCTTGTTCAGCACCACAGCCGCATCATCGCGGTGGATGACCATATCCTTGGCAAAATCGATCTCTTGATCGGTCAATTCGCGCCGCGTGCGCGCTGGCTTTCCGGTGACGGCTGCTTCGGAATCAGCGGGTGGGACGCGAATTTCCTGTCCGGCCTCCAAACGATCACCTGGTGTCGCGCGCTTTCCATCGACGCGCAATTGGCCTGTCCGGGCCCAGCGAGAGACAAGGTTGAAGCTGGCATCGGGTAGATGCCGTTTGAACCAGCGATCAAGACGAATGCCGTCATCATCGGGTTCCACCTTAAAGTGGCGGATTGCGGTTTCAGCCTTGCTCATGCGAAAACTCCGCGACCAAAAGATAGTCCGGCGAATAAAGCGATCAGCGCCAGCAACACCGAAGCGAGCGCATAGCTTACGGCCAGCATCATCTGCCCGCGTTCAACCATCATCGCCAT
>JBEBKE010000277.1:0-2913 GCA_040079555.1 Sphingorhabdus sp.
GACGCGTGGCACGGTGTTGTCGGTGGTACCGATTTCCTGCTGTACGAGGCAAAGCTGACAGAGACACGCGGTTCGGGCAAGAACCGGCGTACCGTCACCGTGTTTCGAGGCATATTACTGCGAATGCGCTTTGCCCGCGACTTTATCGGCACGACTTTGGTCCGGCGCGATGGATTCAAATTCACTTTATTCGGTGACAGCAAAGCCTATGCGGGGCAAACGCTGGAGCGTACCAAGATGGCCGATCCGCGGTTTGAGGACGCCTTTGACGTCTATAGCAGCGATCAGGTGGAGGGTCGCTATCTGGTGCATCCGGCCTATTGCGAACGGTTGCTGGAATTGGAACGCGATTTCTTTGGCGAGCAATTGTGCGCGTTGTTCCACGGCGGTGATTTGCTGGTCACAATCCGCACCGACGAACTGTTTGAAAGTGCAACGCTGGATCCCGCAAAGGACAGGCAATTACTGGCGCAGACAATCGATCAGTTTGCCGCGATCACGCGACTGATTCAAAGCTTGAACGAGCGTTCCCGCAGGTAAAAGTTCGGGGGCAGCTGTTGGTTGTTGTGTTTGCCGGACCGCCCCCGATTAAAAGGCGGCTGTCGCGAAGGGAAATTCGCCACAGCTGGGTCGCGCATTTCGGGTAGCGGGTAAAAATTTTACGCGGCGTGATCCATGTCACGCTTGGCGGGCGTTATCGCCAGACAGCGCCTGCCGCAGAAATCTTTCCGGTCTCGTGATCCTGTGCGTGTTCAGCCGCCCAGCGTATCCGCTCAACGGACTCGACGGGAATTTGGTTGGCGAATGAAATGCCGCAGCGCGGCCCACGAACCCACGTGACACTGCCCAGGGCATCGACACGATCAACGCGCAAAACAACTGTTGCGCCGACCCTCGGCAGCTCGGCCAATTGCAGGCGGCATCCGTTGCGTGAGATATTTTCAAGGACACAAGTCACTGATCGATCTGGCAAGACTAAGGTCGCATTCATGCCGGTTACAACGCGCGCCAATGCCCGCTTTCCCAATTTTCCAAAGGTTTTTCGAATGACCATAGGGAACGCTAGCATGTGCACGGTGAACATTTGGTTATGAATGCAAAACTAGGTATCAGGTTGGATCAGAGTTTTCCGTGCGCGCGACGCAAAACCTGTGACCTGCACGCCACGCAAAATAAATGGGCGCTGGTATTGCTACCAGCGCCCACTACGCCTGATCTTTGGAAGTCCCTTGCCCGAAGGCAATTCTTTCCGGTTTCCGGCGTCCGGATTACCAATCGTCCCGAAAGACTTTTGGGTCACCAAACTGCTGTTGGTTTGTCACCCGGCGTTGATCTTAGCGGTGAGGCTTTGACCCGCACATGATTTCAGTTTTCCTGCAGCAACCTTCGCTTCCTGTTTCGTCCGCTTGCGCTTTCGAGCCATTCGGTTCCGGTGTCTGACTGCTTTGCTGCCGTTCCATCGCTTTCCCGAAGGTCCGCTTTTTCGTGGCGGCATCACTGCCTGACAAACACAAAGTCTCATCAACCGCTGAGTCGGACAATGACAAATTTGTGACTTATCCACAGGCAGAGCGGTTCGTGGTGGATAAAACGGAGAACAAGTTCACCCCAAACGAAGACGGCCCCCATGCGTGTCGCATGAAGGCCGTTCGTTATGACGGGCGGGCGGGGGAGAGGAGGAGAGAGGCCCGCGCCATCACATTTCGGAGCGACCGTGCCGCCGCCGTTGAGTTGCAAATGGCGATTTGTTGCTTTTTGTGCAATTGCGAAAAAATGAGGCCTAGTTGCAAGGAATGCAACTGATCTAGTTCATGGTAATCGCGATACGGCCGATCGCTGTGCGGGATTGGAGGCAGCGTAAGGCTTCCACGCCGTCCGACAAATCGAACCGCGCGCCGATGTGCGACTTTAGTCCACCCGCTGCCAAGGCGTCGATTGCTTCGATATTCCCGCGGCCTTTGTCCGGAAAGCGCCGGCCATATTCGCCCGCGCGCACGCCGATGATCGAAAAGCCCTTTATCAGGGGATAGTTTACGCTGATTTCGGGGATGCGCCCACTGGTGAAACCGATCACCAGATAGCGGCCGCCAAAGCCCATGCAGCGCACCGATTGGTCGAACAGATCGCCGCCGACTGGGTCGAAACACAGATCGACGCCTTTCGGGCCAGTGATAGCCTTGACCTCATCGCGCAGATTCTCGCCGGGTTCGAGGACATGCTCGATGCCGCATTCGTCACGCAGCCATTGTCGCTTAACAGCACTGGCCGAAGTTGCGATCACGCGGACGCCAAAATGCTGCGCCAGCGAAACAGCCGCATAGCCAACGCCGCCTGCCGCGCCGTGGACCAACACCGTTTCACCAGCCTGCATCTGCCCCAGACGCACTAAAGCGACATAGGCCGTCATCAACCCCGCAGTATGCGATGCGGCCTCGGCATAATCCAAACCTGCTGGAATTGGCCTGACCATTGCGGCGGGCGCAGCGCGATATTCGGCAAAAGCCCCTGATTTACCGCCAACGATCACACGATCGCCAACGGTTAAGCCCGAAACTTCGCTGCCGACCTCGACCACATCCCCTGCGCTTTCCATGCCGATTATGAATGGCACGTCAGGACGATGCTGATACTTCCCCTCGGTCATCAGCAGGTCGGGAAAGTTGATGCAAGCGGCATAGTTGCGCACCAATATATCTTGCGGGTCGATGCGCGGCATATCGACGTCGGCCAGACTGACTCCTGCAAAATCAGGTGCTAGTTCGCTGCACATTAAAGCCTTCACGGCTGGATGCTGTTCCCCGGCAACGACGCGTTCACAATCCCGCCGTCACACGCGATAGTATCGCCGACGATATAGTCGCCCGCACGCGACGCAAGGAAGATAGCAAGGCCTGCCATATCCTCTGGCGTGCC
>JBEBKE010000278.1:0-2911 GCA_040079555.1 Sphingorhabdus sp.
GCCCATCGCCTTTTGTATCTCGGCGGCCAAGGCGCGGGGCGATAGCTTGCGATAGGCGGGCGCGTCGGCGCGGTCCACCGACCAGACGATGGCGGAACGATGACGACCATCTGAATCGAGCATTGGAAGCACGGCGAACGGGCCGCTGGGGTAGAAAATCTCATAGGCGATATTGTTATGTGATTTCTCATGGGCGACGACCGTGACCATCGCCTCATGCGCATAGTCCCATTTCGCCAGCTTGATTCCGGCGGCATCGCGGGTGGCGCTGGCGCGGCCCTCGGCCACGATTAACAAATCTCCGGCCAATTGCGCGCCATTGTCCAAAGTGACGCGAACGCCCGCATCGCTGCGCTCTTGCGTTTCGATGGCCACCGGCATGTGCAGCTGGATCAGCGGCGCAGCCTTGGCCGCTTCATACAGAGTCCGCCGCAAAAACCGGTTTTCGTACATCTGGCCCAAAAAGCCATCCTCTGCCGAGGGAACAAAATCCAGCGCGCCCGGCTTTAGGCCATCGCTGACCCAGATTTGTTCAATCGGGCAGCCATGTCCTGCCAAAGTCTCACCCAGCCCCATCGCGCCGAACATCTTCATGCTCGCGCTGGAAATTGCCGAGGTCCGTCCATCGAAATTGGCGTCAAGCATCGCTTCGGGATCGGCGCGGTCGATGACATGGCTTGAAATGCCGTGCGCCGCCAATGCCAATGCCTGTGTCAGCCCGATAAGGCTGCCGCCGATGATGATTACATCCTGTTTGTTCATGGACTCGCTATGCAACCGCAGCGCGGCGATTTCCATGCCATTTTTATCCTTATTCAGCCCGGACTCTTGACGCGGAGTCCGCAAGTCTCGAAAAGGCGATCATGGCGTCACTTTCCCCTCGTTCACCATCCACCGATTGGCGGCAGATGATGCGGCTTTCGTTGCTGCGCAGCGGCGCGTTGATCGGTGCTGCGGCGCTTGGGTTGTTCGCGGCTTTCTATACCATTTCGGTGCTGACCTATGATCCCGGCGACCGCGCGCTGAACAGTGCTGCCGCCGATGCGCCGCACAATTGGCTGGGGCAAAGCGGGGCGTATCTTGCCGATAGCGCGTTGTTTCTGTTCGGGCTGACCGCGATTTTGTTCGTCCCATTGATGCTTGTGATCGCACGGCGGCTGTGGCGCGACGTGCCGCAACCAACGTGGAAACGGCAAGTGTTGCTATGTGTGCTTGGCATGGTGTTGATCGGTTTTGCCATGGCGCATTGGCAGCACGGCGAAACTATAGGCTTGCCGGCTGGCTGGGGCGGGACGCTGGCGATTTTGATGGATCACGGCGCGATGGCGTTACTCGACACGCTGTCGGGCGGCTGGCGCTCGCTGGTGCGGGTGTTGTTGATTGTCGTCCCATTGTTCGGCGGGATGGCACTGGTGCTGCGCTCGTTGGAGCTCGAAAAGCCACTATTCCGCATCCCGTCGCTCCCGATCCCCAGCTTTGGCGGCAAGCCAAAAGAGATTGCCGAAGACGACGAAGACGAAGCCCCGCTGCGCGATATCACCAAACCCGCACCGCCCCGCCCCTCGGTCGAACCAGACCGCCGCCCGCCGCCAGAAATCAAAGAACCACAGAAATCCCCTGCAAAGGCAACGTTCGCCAAAAGCGCCAAGCAGGGCGATTTCTTTGGGACGTTCAAACTGCCATCGGTAGACTTGCTCGATCCGCCACCGATCGTCAGCGCGCCAAAGCTGGATAAGGCCGCGTTGGAGCGCAACGCGCGTCTGCTCGAATCGGTGCTCGATGATTTCCACGTAAAGGGTGAAATCACGGCTGTTCGTCCCGGCCCTGTGGTTACGATGTACGAATTGGAGCCAGCGCCAGGCGTCAAAGCATCGCGGGTTATTCAGCTCGCGGAGGACATCGCGCGGAATATGTCGGCGCTCTCGGCGCGCGTCTCGGTGATTCCGGGTCGTACCGTTATGGGCATCGAATTGCCCAACCATAACCGCGAAGCTGTGGTCCTGCACGAAATGGTTGGATCAAGCGCCTTTGCCGAGCAAAAGGGTCAGCTGCCGATCATCCTTGGCAAAAACATTTCCGGCGATCCGGTGATCGCCGATCTGCAACCGATGCCGCATTTGCTGGTCGCTGGCACCACCGGTTCAGGTAAATCGGTTGGTCTAAACTGCATGATCTTGTCGCTGCTCTATCGACTTACGCCCGACCAGTGCCGGATGATTATGATCGATCCCAAGATGCTCGAGCTGTCGATCTATGACGATATCCCGCATCTGTTGTCGCCGGTGGTGACTGAGCCCGCCAAAGCGATTCGCGCGCTGAAATGGGCGGTGGAGCAGATGGAGGACCGGTACCGGATGATGTCGTCCATCGGCGTTCGCAATCTGGGCGGGTTCAACGAAAAGGTCTTGGCGGCAAAGGCGAAAGGCACGCCCTTGGGACGCCGTGTGCAGATTGGTTATGATGCGATGACGGGCCTGCCGCAATACGAAGATCAACAGCATGATTACGCGCCGCTGCCGCAGATCGTTATCATCGTCGACGAACTTGCCGATTTGATGATGACGGCGGGTAAAGAGGTTGAATTCCTGATCCAGCGGCTGGCGCAAAAGGCGCGGGCGGCGGGGATCCATTTGATTATGGCGACACAGCGCCCGTCGGTTGATGTTATCACCGGAGTCATCAAGGCGAACCTACCTACGCGGATTTCGTTTCATGTGACGTCCAAGATCGACAGCCGCACCATTCTTGGCGAACAGGGGGCTGAACAGCTGCTCGGTAAAGGCGACATGCTGTATATGGCGGGCGGCAAAGGGCTGACGCGTATTCACGGGCCGTTTGTGTCCGATGACGAAGTCCGCCGCGTTGCGGACCATTGGCGCGGGCAGGGGCAACCCGATTATATTTCCTCCGT
>JBEBKE010000279.1:0-2892 GCA_040079555.1 Sphingorhabdus sp.
CACAGCGACTCACCGTTATGACCCCGTCCTTTCCGGGCGCAACTGCCGCAAGACGACGTGGCAACAAGGAAACAAGCATGACCGTCCCCCTTCAACAGATGGCCGATGCGATCCGCGCTTTGTCGATGGATGCAGTCCAAGCGGCCAATAGCGGCCATCCGGGGATGCCGATGGGCATGGCCGATGTCGCCACCGTTCTTTACACGCAATTCCTAAAATATGATGCTTCTGCGCCGAAATGGGCGGATCGTGATCGGTTTGTCTTGTCGGCAGGTCATGGCTCGATGCTGGCCTATTCCACCTTGTATCTCAGCGGTTATGCCCGTCCGACGATTGACGACATTCGCAATTTCCGCCAGTTGCACAGCCCATGTGCAGGGCACCCCGAAAATTTTGAATTGGAAGGCGTCGAATCCACGACTGGACCATTGGGGCAGGGCCTCGCGATGGCAGTGGGACTTGCGCTGGCCGAGCGGCATTTGAACGCGCAATTTGGTAACGATCTGGTCGACCACCGCACTTGGGTGATTGCCGGCGACGGCTGCTTGATGGAAGGCATAAACCACGAAGCCATTGGTTTGGCTGGACATTTAGGCCTTGGCCGGATGATCGTGCTGTGGGACGACAATCAAATCACCATCGACGGTGCGACCAGCCTTTCAACCAGCGAAGATATACCCGCACGGTTTCGTGCAACCGGTTGGCACACGGAAAGCTGCGACGGCCACGACTTTGCGGATATTTCCCGGGCCATTGCCGCTGCCGTTGCCGATAATCGGCCCTCGCTGATCGCTTGCCGCACTGTGATCGGCAAAGGCGCTCCAAACAAGCAAGGCACGCACAATGTCCATGGCGCTCCGCTTGGTGGCGACGAAATTGCAGCGGCGCGGGCGGAGTTGGGCTGGGATAGCGCACCATTTGCGGTTCCGGACGACATTCTGGCGAGCTGGCGCGAAGCTGGACAAAAAGGCACTGCTGCGCGCGCTAAATGGGAGGCGAAGCTTGCCTCGAACCCAAAAGCTGCTGACTTTACCAACCGCATCGCAGGCAAAGTCGATGCGACCGGCGCTTTGCGGGAATATTTGGAAGGTTTGATCGCCGCACCTGTTAAAGTCGCAACGCGTAAAGCATCGGAAATGGCGCTGGAGGTGCTGACGGCGGCGATACCGTCGATGGTTGGTGGATCCGCCGACTTGACTGGTTCAAATTTGACGCAAACTAAGTCCACTAAACCATTGTCTAAAAATGACTATGCTGGCCGTTACATCAATTACGGCATTCGTGAATTCGGTATGGCGGCGGCGATGAACGGGTTGGCGCTGCATGGCGGCATTATTCCCTATGGCGGCACGTTCCTCGTATTCTCTGATTATTGCCGCAATGCCATTCGGCTATCGGCGATCCAGCGCCAACGCGTGATTTACGTAATGACGCATGATAGCATTGGTCTTGGCGAAGATGGACCAACGCACCAGCCTGTCGAGCATGTCATGTCGTTGCGGATGATCCCCAATCTGGACGTGTATCGCCCATGCGACATCATCGAGACCGCCGAATGCTGGGCGTTGGCGCTGGAAAGCGAGGATACGCCGTCGTTGCTGGCACTATCCCGCCAAAATCTGCCGCAACTGCGCAACGACATTAGCGAAAATTGGTCGGCCAAGGGCGCATATCGCCTGCGTGCTGCCAATGCCGCACGGCGCGTTGTGTTGATGGCAACGGGTTCAGAAGTTGAATTGGCCATCACCGTCGCCGACCGCCTAGAGGGCCACGGCATCGGCGCTGATGTCGTGTCGATGCCTTGCTGGGAACGGTTTGAGGCGCAGGACGACGTCTATCGCGCTGATGTTATCCCAGAAGGTCCTTTATGCGTTTCGATTGAAGCAGGTGTCACTTTGGGCTGGGAACGCTATACCGCTGGCGGTATTCGCATCGGCATTGATAGCTTCGGTGCATCAGCGCCAGCAGATCAGCTTTACGACTATTTCGGCATTTCTGTGGACGCAATTTTGACAAAAATTCACGCGAAATTAAATAATTAAACGGAGTTATTTATATGGCTACTAAAGTTGCTATCAACGGTTTCGGACGCATCGGTCGCAATGTCGCGCGCGCGATTATCGAACGACTCGACTGCGGCCTTGAACTGGTGTCGATCAACGACCTTGCCGATGCAAAGGCAAACGCGTTGCTGTTTAAACGCGACAGCGTGCACGGCGCATTCTCCGGCACTGTCGAGGTTGATGGCAATGACCTGATCATCAACGGAAAGCGTATTCATGTAACCGCTGAGCGTGATCCAGCAAATCTGCCGCATGCCGCCAATGGCGTCGATATCGCACTTGAATGCACCGGCTTCTTCACAGATCGGGCAAGCTGCCAAAAGCATTTGGATGCTGGCGCGAAACGCGTCTTGATTTCTGCGCCGGGCAAACAGGTCGATTTAACAGTCGTTTACGGCGTCAATCATGACAGCTTGACGTCAGATCACGTGATTGTGTCCAACGCGTCATGCACCACCAATTGCTTGGCACCGTTCGCAAAGGTCCTGAATGACGCCATCGGTATCGAGCGCGGCCTGATGACGACAATTCATGCCTATACTAACGACCAGAAAATCCTCGATCAAATCCACGAAGATCCCCGCCGTTCGCGGGCTGCGGCGATGTCGATGATCCCGACGACAACGGGCGCGGCGCGTGCTGTTGCCGAAGTGTTGCCTGAACTAAAAGGTAAGCTTGACGGTTCCGCAATCCGCGTTCCTACGCCCAATGTTTCGGTCGTCGATCTGACATTCCAGCCAAAGCGTGATACAACGAAGGAAGAAGTCAACGCGCTGTTGAAAGCCGCCGCAGAAGGCCCGCTCAAGGGCGTTCTCGCCTATTCCGATGA
>JBEBKE010000280.1:0-2881 GCA_040079555.1 Sphingorhabdus sp.
TGTGGCAATCCGAATAAGTTGCTGTTGTTAAAATATAGTGAATCCAAAACGATAACCCTAGGAGGTACCAATGATTACAGACAATGAAGCAAGACCACCGTTCCCACCCTTTAAACAAGAAACCGCAACCCAGAAAGTCCGCATGGCTGAAGACGGCTGGAATAACCGCGAACCGGAAAAAGTCGCCTTGGCTTACACCGTCGATAGCCAGTGGCGTAACCGCGCTGAATTTCCAATTGGCAGGAAGCAAATAATTGAGTTTTTAACCCGCAAATGGGCAAAAGAACACGAATACCGCCTGATTAAGGAATTGTGGTCATTCAACGGCAACCACATCGCCGTGCGCTTTGCCTACGAATGGCATAATGACCGGGGCGAATGGTTCCGATCTTACGGCAATGAAAACTGGGAATTCAACGAAAACGGCCTCATGCAAAAACGCTATGCCAGTATAAACGACTTGCAGATCAAGGAAACTGAACGGAAATTTCATTGGCAGCAAGGCCGACGTCCAGACGATCATCCAGGGCTGAGTGATTTGGGTCTTTAAGAAGTTAATTGCTGAGAAGGAAATTCTTTTTGAATGTCTCCTTTGGAGATTTTTGATGTTATGGTCGATAGTCTCCAGAGGGTACGGAAATTCAAGCTTTAAATTTAGCCCTGGTTCTGAAGGACCGTTATCGTTTCGTTTAGGATACCCAGATTATGACAATCCAACAAAAAGCGCAAGAATCCCCTGTCTTTAACCCCAAAGCCGGGAATCGAATTGAAAAGGTTGGGGTGGACTCACCACACAACGTTTGAAATCCTTATGGGTCGGGTTTAATAAAAAGTTCCATTCTCCCGGAATCAAAACTGAAGGGACCGATAATATAGCGCTTTTCCCGTGTGCCAGCCATTCGTTGCCAGCCTGTTGGCATGACAAAGGAGGGTATTGCACCTGCCAGTCAGCTGATAGCTTATTCGGGTCAAGCCGTTCCACCACAATTTTGTCATCCGGGATAGAAACCGCGAATGAAAAGAAGTCATTCGGCATTAAATCAGTATCGGCATGTGCCAACACTTCCAAGGCTGCAAGCGAGAGTGAACTTGCGGTATAAATGACCGGTTGTCCTTTATTGTTCCAGCGGCCACCATATAGCCGGGCACCGTCGCCGTTAAAGGCAGTGGCGATATGGGCGGCTTGGCATAACCGCCAAGCCTGGATCAACTGAAAACGCCGTGTTCAAGCCGTCCCAGTGCATCATCGACTTGATTGGCACCAATATCCGTATCCAACAACATTAAGGGTGCAGCCCCGTTTAATGTGCGGTTGGGGCGGCGCAGCCATTGCCCCGCCTTGTCGGGGGACCCCAACACTGTTTCGCAATGCGCCAAGACCCGGCTCAGCCGGTACAAGCGGTCAGACTCGTCGGCAGCCAATCGTTTTTCTTGTTTTCGGCGGTTTAGTGTCCTCAAGGGCAAGTTGAGGACTTTGGAGGTTTCCTCCCGCGTCAAGGAAAAGGCCAGCATGAGGTGTTCAAGGGCGCTGAAAGGCAACCCTTGGCGCAACAGGGGGATCAACTCGTTCTCAGAATGTATTGGCTGCCCCAACACGGCGGCTCCGCCCCAAAGCGAAAGGATAGGGCCTGTGATTGACATAATAACCTCCATATGTGCCGAATGGCATTTTATGATACGCAATCTGGCATCACATGTAAATTATCGGACGAAACAATTTGGATATTTTTTTAAAACATGAGCCAAGGTGCGCTACTTTCACAAAAAGCAAACCAGAAAGCCACACTATCAAACATCAACCCACACCCTGGGCGGGCCAACATCGATATGCACGAAGCCCTTGTTGTGGTACTTGCCGACACCGCCTTGCTGGATAGCCAAGGCATACCTTGACAGGGTTTCCACCGGGATGCCGCGCATCCTGACATCCATCGCATGGAAAATACCACGTTCGTTGGCCATATGGTAAGAATGCCCGGCACCGCCGACAAGGGTGTTCGTGTGGCGGGTCCTGTAACCTGAGTTAATGATGAGCGGTTCAAAACCGTGCGCTTGGGCGACCAAGGTTTGGAGCAGTGACGCGGTATGAAGCAGCCAAGGATGGGCATGCGCCATTTTCCTGGCCCGGACATCCCGCAATAAATAGCAAGCAGCCGCATAATCCCTTGGTGTGCCCAAATCCAGCCGCAACAAATCATCACCGCGCTTAAGCACCAACGCCCTGAAATTACGCATGGGCAAGTCCTTCCTGCCGTCTGCATCGGCGAAGGCATCGCCAAAGCCCAGCGTGGACGCCCCTGCAACGCAGGCCGAAAACAGCCTTAAAAACTCACGCCTATCCATAAGATCGCCACCTCACCAATACTGTGGGCCCACATCCAACAAGTCATGCAAATACCGCCAGATCAGCAGGACGGCCAATATCAGGACAATGACCGGATCAGTCAGGATGATCCCTACCGCCGTCAGCACCAGGTCAATGGCCAGTTTTTTCGCCTGCGCCCTAAGCACTGAAAGCCACGCCCTGATCCTGCCGGGCAGCTTCCAAACTGTCTTGGCCAACCCCAATGCTTCTTGAAAATACGACATATCTGCCTAGCTTAGGCCAACCACCGGCAAATTCCCAAAGCACTGGTGGCCATGAAACCGACTTGCACGGCGCCCGGTGCATGGACGGATAAGTTTTGGCCATCGGCTGTTGCCTCGTCCAAGGCGATGTTTTTAATAGTCGTGTTATTGCGCATTTGCGGCCCCCAACTTTTATTTTGCAATAATATTTCTCCCTTGTCAGAACGAATGCCCCCAAAAAAATGACCCATTAGCTTTTTTAAGGCATTCTTCGGTCAGGCAGGCAAAGGATTGCTTCGTAAATGTTAATCAG
>JBEBKE010000281.1:0-2866 GCA_040079555.1 Sphingorhabdus sp.
ACATTGCTGGAATCGAAGTCGTGCGCGGTACGTCAGATCCGCGATTTGGACTCCACAACATCGCTGGTAGTGCCAATATCATCACGCGAACGGGGGGTAGCTATCTAGACACCAAGGCATCCATCGGCAGCTATCAGACCTATGAAGGCCAATTATCAGCCGGTTTGGAAAGCGGACGGCTTAGCCAAAACTATCTGGCTGCCTACCGAGAATCCGATGGATTTCGTGATCATGGCGACCTTGATCGGTTAAGCTTGGCGGGAAAGTGGTTTTACAAATTTTCTGATGATGTGCGGCTGGGCCTTATCGCGCGCCATTATGAATCGACCGCGGAGGCGGCAGGGTATCTGACATTTGCTGATTCGCGCACGAATCCGCGTCAAACGAATGCCTATAATGCGACGGACGGGGACAAACGAAAACTGCAGCAGGTTTCTGCGCATTTCGATGCGACGCTTTCCGACAAGCTTGATGTGTCGTTGAAAACCTATTTCAATCGCACACGCGACAACCGTTTTGTCAAATTTTCGGCGACCTCATCGCAACAACGCCGTGTGACCAACGAGGATCATTGGGGCGCTATCGGCGCAGCTCATTTCCACACCGATATTGCTGGCATGAGTGTCATGGTCGAGGCGGGCGGCGATGTTCAAAAGCAGGATAATGTGTCTCTTCGCTATGCGACGGTGAACCGCGTTCCAACCACACAAACGCGTGATCAGAAAATGGACCTGACGGTCGGCGGCATCTATCTGCAATCGGTTCTGCAGCCTGCGGACTGGCTAAAAATAACGCCTGCGTACCGCGTTGATTGGGTGGGCGGTACTTACGTAAACCGGCTGAACAACACCACCGCGCGCGCCAATGATTATGGCATAATCAAACAGCCCAAATTGTCAGTGGCGATAACACCGGTGGCGTGGGCAGTTCTGTACGGCAACTGGGGAAAGACTTTTCAGATTGGCACTGAATCGGGAGCCTATTTGATCGCGCCGAGGCTTATCGATCTTGCACCTTCGATTAACACCGGCTGGGAGGCTGGGGTAAAATTTCAGCGCGGTTCTACCGAGGCGAGGGTCGCGGTGTGGAAGCAAACAGCAACGGGTGAAATAAAGCGCAAGCTGAATGATCCGCTGGGCGATTTTGACAATCTGGGCGCGACACGGCGCAACGGGATCGATGTGCAGCTGTCGGCCAAGCCGGTGGCGGGGCTTTCGTTCTGGGGTGCGGTTGCTTGGCAAAAAGCGGTCATTACAAAAGCTGATCCGGCGACTCCATTGCTGACAGGAAATGAGATTGATCATGTTCCGCATTGGCTGTTTTCAGGCGGTGTCGATTTTACGGCTATCCCGAAACTACGGCTTTCGCTGTGGGTCGGCGGACAATCCGATTACGAATTGACCACAGCGAATAATCGAGGCCGCTGGGGCGATTATGCAGCGGTTAACGCAGAGGTTGCATATCGTTTGAATAACAAAATCGAGCTTTCGGTGTCGGCTAAAAATCTGACCGCCGCCTATCAGGAATATGTTTGGTGGGATGGCGCCCAATCGCTGCATAGTTCCGCCGATGGTGCCAATGTGACGGCAAGCATTCGGGTGCGGCTGTGATGCAACGCAGCGCAATCCGAACAGTCATACGTCGATTGCATCTCTGTTTGGGGTTGTCGCTTGGCGGATTATTTGTCCTGCTGGGGCTCACGGGGTCAGTCCTGGTTTTCTACACCGAGATTGATCAATGGCTACACCCCGAAATACAGGTTGCGCAGCGCGATTCCATCGATTGGGATCGCGCGGTGCAAACGGTGCGTACTGCTTTTCCTGACAAGGACGGTCCTTGGCGGTTTGAAGTGACCGGCGATGACGCAGTCATTCCAGCGCGTTATTACAACCCGCCCGAAACCGCTGATCGAGACTTTGCACCGATGCTGGTTTGGCTTTCACCCGATGGTCGCGGCGTGCTGCGCGCTGATTATTGGGGCGATACTGCAATGACGTTTATTTACGATCTGCATTACCGACTGTTGTTGGAAAAGACCGGCGGCGTGATTGTTGGCTATGCGGGCATTGGCCTTTTTGTGTTGCTGTTAAGCGGTCTTTGGGCGTGGTGGCCAAAGGTGGGCTGGCGCAAAGCGTTGCGGTATAAATCCGGCGCGGCGCCAATCCGCGCGCTGCGTGATCAGCACAAGCTTGCGGGGTTATTGGCGCTGCCGATGTTATTGCTGCTTACCGTCACAGGCGTCATGCTGGCGTTGCCGGACGAGAGCGATGCGGTATTGGCGGCAGCCGCCGGACCAGTGGATGTGTCGCCAAAGCCAGTTTCAACCCAGTCATCGGGTACGCAAATCGCGCTGTCCAATGCCATGCAACGCGCCGAGGTAGCTTTGCCAGCTGGTCGGATCGCGTGGATGGAGATTCCCGGGCCGGGCAACGGTGCCTTTCGAATTCGGTTGCAGATGCCCGGCGACCCCAGCCAGCGGTTTCCGCACAGCTTTGTCTGGATTGATCAGTATCAAGGCAATGTTTTGGCCATCACCGATGCCCGCAGCGCCGGGGTGTCCACATCGATTAACAACTGGCTGCACCCTTTGCACGACGGCAGCGCCGGCGGCCTTATGTTGCGTATCATTGCCGCACTGGTCGGCCTTTTTCCGCTAATCCTGTTCGTCACCGGTTTCAGTCGCTGGCAACAACGAAGGCGCCGGCGTTAAAGCCTTTGCCCACGATAGGCGCAGTGGCGCGTGCGTTAAGCTGATTTGGTCCCCAAGCCGTTGCGCACCATCGCGTTGGCCACCGCTGCGACTTCGGCAACATCGCGCTCTTCGCCCAGCACGCCATAGCGAAGGCCCAGAAACACGTTCATGCCC
>JBEBKE010000282.1:0-2861 GCA_040079555.1 Sphingorhabdus sp.
AGAGCTGCGCCGCATTCCGGCTGGTGAAACCCGCAGCTATGCCGATATCGCAGCGGCAGTGGGAAAACCAAAAGCGGTGCGCGCCGCAGGCTCTGCCAACGGCGCGAACAATGTAGCCGTTTTGATTCCCTGCCACCGCGTCGTCCGCACTGATGGGACGCTGGGCGGATATGCCTATGGATTGGAGCGTAAAGCGAAATTGCTGGCGCGCGAAAGCGCCGATTGATCGTTAATTTTGCAACACTGGCCGTCCTAAATTAAAACAAAGTGTAGTTTTACAACACTGACCGGGCATTACTAACGGTCTGTTCACCCTTTTTCGGCATAGCAAATGGGAAGCTGCGAGAATTATCGCGGCGCTCATGTGCATGTGGGCGCTGGTTCGCTGCGGATTGAAAGGGAATGAAGATGAAAGCATCGTTGAAAAACAAGGCGTTTTTGGCCTTGGGCGTGAGCAGCATGGCAATCAGCGGATGTTCGTCTGTCGGCGGTTCAAACCTGCCCGAAGCACCCTCGATTCCCTATCAGCAACAGGCCAGCGAAGAATATATCATCGGCCCGCTGGACAAGATTCGCATTTTCGTATGGCGCAATGATGAGTTGGGCGGAACCGTGCAGGTGCGCCCCGATGGCCGGATTACCACGGCTTTGATTGCTGATATGCCAGCGGCGGGCAAAACCCCGACGATGTTGGCGCAGGATATAAAGCTGCAACTGACGCAATATATCAACGATCCTATCGTACAGGTGATTGTCACCGATTTTGCCGCAACCAATAATCAGCAAATTCGCATCGCAGGTGCTGGCGTGGGCAAGCCTGCATCGGTTCCATACCGCGCAAATATGACTTTACTGGACGCGATCACGGCGGTGGGCGGCATTTCTGAATTTGCAGCGGGCAATAAAGCGCGTCTGCAACGTGTCGATCGCGAAACCGGGCGGATGCAGGAATACTCGCTGCGAATCAACGATCTGCTGCGTCGAGGCGACACTAAGGCCAATGTCATGCTGCAACCCGGCGACGTCATCATCATCCCAGAAAGCATGTTCTGATTGGCAACGCGCCAAGCCGAACTGACCCAAATGGCCAAAATGATCCTGATGAATAGAGAACCGAAAACGATATGAACGGCCTTTACGACGAATTGCGATTGGCAATCCACAGCATCTGGAACCGGCGCTGGCTGGCGCTGGGGATTGCGTGGGCGATTTGCTTGCTCGGCTGGTTGGTCGTTGCGTTGATCCCCAACAGCTACGAATCCAAGGCCAAGGTCGAGATTCGCATGGCGGGTTTGCTGAACGAAAAGGTCGGCATCACGGCGGGTGAGCAGCGCAAAGTCACCGAACGGTTGAAACAAACGCTCAGCTCGTCGGACAATCTGGCAAAGGTTGTTCGCGGCACCGATCTTGGCCGGAACGTTGTGTCTGACCAAGAAGTGGCCGGTAAAATTTCGGGGCTGCGCAAGAATATCGAGGTTAAATCCGATATCAACAACGACAATATCCTGACGATCACCGCGATCCAGCCATCCCCCAAAGATGCGCGCGATGTGGTACAAAAACTGATCGATGTGGCAGAGGAAGACAGCATTGCAGGCGACCGAAAGGAAACCAGCACGTCGATCCGCTTCCTTGATAAACAGCTGGAAGAATTGCAGAAAAAGCTTGCGGATGCTGAGGCAAAGCGCGTTGCGTTTGAAACCAACAATCTGGGGATGTTGCCTGGCGTTGGTTCGGCGTCGACGCGCATGGAAGCCGCGCGGGCTGAGCTAAGCCAGATTGATTCGCAGCTGATCCAAGCACGCAGCGCACTGGCGGCGATGGCCAGTCAACTGTCCGGGACACCACAAACATTTAACACGCCCGGAACGGCCGGCGGCGGTGGTGGCAATCCTGCCTTGGCCCAAGCACAGGGCGAACTGGCGGCGATGCGCGCCAAGGGCCTCACCGATAATCACCCCGACGTTATCTCAACACGCAATCAGATCGCAATTTTGCGAACACAGGGTGGCGGCAGCGCGCCTGGTGGCAGCGCTGGCTATAAAACGCCGAATCCCGCTTATGCGCAGCTACAAATGATGCGCGCTGAACGCGAAGCATCGGTTTCCGCGCTAACGGCGCGCAAAGCCGCGTTGCAGTCCGATATGGCGGGTTTTGCCGCCAAGCAATCGGCGGAACCGGGCGTGTCGGCGGAATATGGCCGGATCAACCGCGATTACGAAGTGCTGAAAATCCAGTATGACAAGCTGCTGACTGACCGCGAAGAAATCCGCCTGCGCGGACAGGTTGGGTCGCAAACCGATGCGGTGCAGTTCGTTGTTAACGAACCACCGATGATATCAAAAGCCCCCGTTTCTCCGAACCGGCCACTGTTTTTGGCGATGGTCTTGTTCGCAGGGCTTGGCGCAGGCGCAGCAACGGCTTTCGCGCTTGGCCATTTGCAGACAAGCTATCCGACCGCAGCAAAGCTGGAACGCGCCAGCGGCCTGCCGGTGATCGGTTCGATTTCGCAAATGCTGACCAGCGAACAGCGCACTGATCGTAAGAAAAAGCTGGCCTTGTTCTTTGGAGGCTCGGCGGCGCTGATCGGCGTGTGCGGCATTTTGATCATCGTCGAATTTATCCAGCGCGGTCTGGCATGAACGGGGACAAGAAAATGAACAAACATAGCCCCATAAAGCTTCCCGCATCCTTGCTGGAACGCGCGTCGGAGAAATATGATTTCGGCGCTGCATTGCGTGTCGGTGCAGGTACGCCAGCGCCGGTCGCTGATCCTGCTCCCGTGGCTCCCGTAGTTGTTGCACAGCCATTGCCAGTTCCCGCAGCGCCAGCCCCAATTGCGCCCGTTGCTCCCACCAGCT
>JBEBKE010000283.1:0-2856 GCA_040079555.1 Sphingorhabdus sp.
CCTTCAAAGGTGGCGCTGCCCAGATGCGGCAACAGCACGACATTGGGGATGGAAAGAAAACGGGAATCGACCGCTGGCTCATGCGTGTACACATCAAGCCCAGCGCCCGCGATTTTGCCGCGCGTTAACGCCTCTATCAGTGCATCCTCATCAACCAGCTCGCCGCGCGAACTGTTGATCAGATACGCATCCGGCTTCATCATGCCGATGCGCGCGCGGTTCATCAGCCTGTCAGTTTCGGCGGTCAGCGGGCAGTGCAGGGTGATGATATCGCTTTTGGCGATCAGCCGGTCCAGATCGGGTTCAAAGACGACGCCAAGCTCTTCCTCAACGCTCGCGGGAAGGCGGTGGCGCTTGTTGTACAAGATGGTCATGCCAAACGCGCGAGCACGAATGGCGACGGCTTCGCCAATACGGCCAAAGCCGACGATGCCCAATGTCTTGCCGCCGACACGGTGGCCCAGCATTCCAGCCGGCGCCCAGCCTTTCCATTCGCCGCTACGCATAAGCCGGTGGCCTTCGCCTAGGCGACGGGGGACATTCAGGATCAATGCCATCGTCAGGTCAGCGGTGTCGTCGGTGAACACGCCCGGTGTGTTGGTGACAAGAACACCCTTCGCCTTGGCCTCAGCAAGATCGATATGGTTTACCCCAGCGCCGAAATTGGCGATCATTTTTAACGATGAGGCTGCGGCGGTGATAATATCGGCATCAATGGTATCGGTGACTGTAGGCACCAAAATATCGCAGTTTTGAACAGCGGCGACTAGCTCCTCTCGCGACATCGCATGGTCATCATCGTTAAATGTGCAATCAAAAAGCTCTGCCATGCGCGCTTCAATCGCGGGCAATAACTTGCGGGTTACGACAAGGCGAGGGCGCTCGATACGCTGAAAATCAGTCATGTTTCGTCCTTGTCGCGAGGGATGTAAAAGGTCAAGCCATCCCCTTGAACTGTCGGCACAGCTTACACTATAGCGGTAGTAACGGGTAGGGGCCGGACATCGACATGCCGAACTATATGAAACTGACAGGAATTGCCGCATTTGCGCTGGTGGCGACCATGGCGCAGGCGCAATCGACCAAGAAAACGCCCTATTGGGTGTCGATGAAGGCTGACGAAGCGCGCATGCGCACCGGGCCTAGCACCGACTTTCCGGTGAAGTGGGTCTATAAGCGCCAGCTGCTTCCGCTAAAAGTTGTCGCGGTGCATGAAGACTGGCGCAAGATCGAAGATCCCGATGGCGATCAGGGTTGGATGCACGTCAGTCTGATTAGCCCAGACCGTACAGCCTTGGTCACCGGGAGCGGCGTTGGCTCGTTACGCGACGGGCCAGAGGCGACGTCTCGCATTGCGTGGCGCGTTGAGCCGGGCGTTGTCGGCCGCGTTGATGATTGCCAAAAAGGCTGGTGCCGCCTCGATGTCTCAGGACGGACCGGCTATATCGAGGCAGAACGGTTATGGGGTGATGAGCTTCCTTAACCGGTAACCGCGTCTGGCAACCCTACTTCTGCCGTTTTCCCACGCCCAACAACCTCGTCAAACTTTGCGTGATATTTGGGATGTTCGGTTCCCATCCACTTGTCCCACCACGTGAAATACAATCCGTAATTGGTGTTGAAGCCGCCATTGTGATGCAAGTCATGATGCACTGTCGTGTTGATCCAGCGGGTTAGCGGGCTCGATAGCCACCAGCGCGGGAAAAATTCAAATCCGGCATGACCCATTGCATTGCGGATAATCTGGAAATTCAGCCAAACAAACATTACCCAGCCCGGCGTCGGCACAAAGAATTGCCAGATCGGGACGAACATAAACATCACCGCTGCCTCGGGCATTGCGAAGCTATAGGCCGCCCAAGGCGTTGGCGTGATCGAACGATGATGCGCGCGGTGGAATGTTTTGAACAGCTTTGGATGGTGCATAAAGCGGTGCGCCCAATAGAAATAGGCGTCGTGCGCGATGATGATTCCGGCGAGGATAATCAGGTCAGTGCCAAGCCCGAAACCTTCACCAAACACATCGTAGAACAAACCGACCTCGCGGCCCCAAATCAGGAAGCAAATACCAACGACGTAAACTAGCACAGATTGGATCGACTGAAAAAACTCCCGCCGCATATCGGCGAAGTTCGCCTCTCGCGCTTGAATTTTGCGTGTCTTTAGCGCGGTGAGCCGCAGCAGGCAGACAATCGTGAACGTGATCGACGCCGCCATGAAATAGCGCCCGAAATCAAAGGCGAAGATATCTTTCCCATGGTTGAGCAATATATCGAGGGGAGGAATTCCGGTGTTCATAGTCTAGCCCTTTGCTGTTGGTGCGGACCAACTGCCTGTTCCACACACATCATTCCGCGTAATTTCCGAAACTGGCTAGTCGATTTTGAAATCGGCCAATGGCCGCGCGCGATATTCGCTAGGCGTCATCCCCTCAGCCTCGCGGAATGCGCGGTTAAAGGGGCCGAGCGAGCCAAAGCCTGCATCAAGCGCGATCGTAATAATCGGCACTTCCTTTTGCGTCGGATCGGCCAATGCTGATTTCACTTCGGATAGGCGGTAGCCGTTAAGGAACGCGGCAAAGTTGCGGTGGCCCAGCGCACCATTGATATGACGGCGCAGGCGATATTCTTGAACGCCCAGCTGCGCGGCGAGTTTGGCAATGGTCATCTCCTCATCGCGGTGAGGCAATTGTGCGTTCATATGTGCGAACAGCCGTTCGGTCATCGCCTCGTCAACAGGCGGCGTCGTGACTGCCAACACCTTGGGCGGAGCGCCGAACAGGTCGCTTTCGCGCATCCCAAACATCGCCGTGCAGAACAGCAAGGTGAGGATTGCAATTTCGACGCCGACCGCGCG
>JBEBKE010000284.1:0-2855 GCA_040079555.1 Sphingorhabdus sp.
GTGCCTTTAGGAGCAGCGGTTTTTTTTGCCGGAGCTTTTGGAGCGGCCTTAGCTGCTGGAGCCTTGGCGGCAGCGGCAGGTTTTGCAGCTGCCTTAGGTGCAGCCTTGGCCGCCGTAGCTTTAGCGGAGGTGGCGGTTTTCTTTGGGGCGGTTGCCATGATTGTCTTCCTTGCCTTCTTGATGTCTTAAAGCGCTTCGGCGCCGGAAATAATTTCTACGAGTTCGGTGGTAATCGCGGCCTGACGGGTGCGGTTGTACAGCACTGTCAGGCGGTTGATCATATCGCCCGCGTTGCGCGTCGCATTGTCCATCGCGGTCATTTTTGAACCTTGTTCCGACGCTGCGTTTTCGCGATTGGCGCGGAGCAGTTGGACAGCGACATTGCGCGGCAACAGGTCAGCGAGGATTTCTTCCTCATCGGGTTCATATTCGACGCTGCTACGTTGGGCTGAATTTTGAATTGGCGGTGAGTAAGGCGTACCGAATTTTTCCGATTCTGCACGCTCGTCGTCGTCTTGCTTCCTTAACGCCGTTCTCAAATTCTCCATCGCTGGGGAAGCTTTGGGCAAAGCCACCGGCATCAATTGCAATTCTGTGGGCTCTTGCGTCAGCACCGAGACGAATTTGTTGAAAAACAAATGCGCGACGTCAAACTCACCAGCTTCAAAACGCGCCGTCAGGTCCGCGCCCCATTCTTGCACTTGCGCGAAAGTCAGCTTGCCCAGATCGCCGGGTTCGATTTCGCGGATGATGTCGCTGCGATATGTGCGCGCTAGCTGATCCTTGCCCTTTTTGCCGATGGTATAGAATTTCACTATCTTGCCAGCGGCCTTCAATTCCTCGGCGCGTTTGCGGGCCAGACGAACGATGTTGGTGTTAAACGCACCTGCAAGCCCCTTGTCGCTGGTGGCGACAACGAACAGATGGACGTCGTCTTTGCCAGTGCCAGCCAGCAGTTTTGGCGATTGCGGGCCAACAGAGACTTTCGACGCAATCGACGAAACCACCGATTCCAACCGTTCGGCATAGGGACGCGAGGCGACCGCTGCATCCTGCGCTCGGCGCAGTTTCGCAGCAGCGACCATCTTCATCGCTTTTGTGATCTTCTGGGTCGATTTGACCGAGTTGATCCGCATTTTGAGGGCCTTTAAGCTAGCCATCTCATTCCCTTTTTAAACCGTAGTGCTGAGCCTGTCGAAGCACGCCTAGCAGTGAAACGCCCTTCGACAAGCTCAGGGCTACGGTTTTTGTTCAAACCAAATTACGCGAAAGTCTTTGTGAACTTGTCGAGTGCCGCAACCAGCGCTTTTTTGCTGTCGTCGCTGAAATCGCGGCTGTCACGAATGCCTTTCAGGATATCGGCGTGATTGGCACGCAGATCGGCAAGCATGCCTTCTTCGTAACGCACAACGTCCGTTACCGGAATGCCATCAAGATAGCCGTTGGTGCCAGCAAAGATCGACGCAGTCTGTTCTTCAAACGGCAGCGGCGAATATTGCTTTTGCTTCAACAACTCAGTCAAACGCGCACCGCGGTTCAGCAGTTTTTGCGTCGAGGCATCAAGGTCGGAGCCGAACTGCGCGAATGCCGCCATTTCGCGGTACTGCGCCAATTCCAGCTTAATCGAGCCCGAAACTTTCTTCATCGCCTTGGTCTGCGCCGCAGAACCAACGCGCGAAACCGACAGACCCACGTTAATCGCAGGACGGATGCCCTGATAGAACAAGTCGGTTTCCAAGAAGATCTGACCGTCAGTAATCGAAATCACGTTGGTTGGGATGTACGCCGAAACGTCGCCCGCCTGTGTTTCAATGATCGGCAACGCGGTCAGCGATCCGCCGCCATTGGCATCGCTCATTTTCGCGGCGCGTTCCAGCAAACGACTGTGCAGATAGAACACGTCGCCCGGATAGGCTTCACGGCCCGGAGGGCGACGCAGCAACAACGACATCTGGCGGTAAGCAACAGCCTGTTTCGACAAATCGTCAAACACGATGACAGCGTGCATGCCATTGTCGCGGAAATATTCGCCCATGGTCACACCAGTATAGGGTGCGAGATATTGCAGCGGTGCCGGCTCGGATGCGGTTGCAGCGATAACGATGGAATATTCCATCGCGCCTTGTTCTTCCAACGCGCGGACGATCTGAGCCACGGTCGAACGCTTTTGGCCGACAGCGACATAGATGCAGTAGAGTTTCTTTGACTCGTCCTTGCCCTTGTTCGCTTCCTTCTGGTTGATGAAGGTGTCGATGGCGACAGCGGTCTTACCCGTCTGACGGTCACCGATGATCAATTCGCGCTGACCGCGACCAACAGGCACAAGCGCGTCGAGCGCTTTCAGGCCGGTTTGCACAGGTTCGTTTACCGAGGTGCGTGGGATGATGCCAGGTGCCTTCACTTCAACGCGGCCGCGCTGTGTGGTTTTCAATGGGCCTTTGCCATCGATGGGGTTGCCAAGGCCGTCCACTACGCGACCGAGCAATTCCTTACCGATGGGAACGTCCACGATGGTTCCGGTGCGCTTAACAACGTCGCCCTCTTTAATCTCGGCGTCAGAGCCAAAGATAACCGCACCGACATTGTCGGCCTCAAGGTTCAGCGCCATGCCTTTAATGCCATTGGCAAATTCGATCATCTCGCCAGCCTGAACATTGTCTAGGCCGTGGATACGGGCGATACCGTCACCCACCGACAACACAGTGCCGACTTCCGAAACTTTCGCTTCGGTGCCGAAATTGGCGATCTGGTCCTTAATGACCTTTGAAATTTCTGCGGCGCGGATATCCATGGTTTTGTCTTAGCCTTTCACCGACGGCGGATGCCGTCAGCCCTTCATATTGGATGCGAGAGTG
>JBEBKE010000285.1:0-2852 GCA_040079555.1 Sphingorhabdus sp.
CCTTGGGGCAGCGTCAGACGCTGCCCGGCATAGATCAGATTGGGATTGCGAATGCCGTTCAGGCTAGCGAGGGTCGCCACATCGGTGCCAAAGCGCTGCGCAATGGAAGCAAGCGTATCGCCGCGCTGAACAGAATAGCTACCACCTGCCTGCGGAGGCGTCGGCGGCGTAGAGCGTGCCGCATCAATATTGCCGTTGCCACTATTTGCTGAAACTGCGCTGACCATCCGACTCGCTCCTGCGTATATAGATAATAGGTCAGGGTCTGCCACGCGGCGCATGGCGCGTATCTAAACGAATCGTTTAGGCCATCTAAACATTTTGCCGATGCCGCGACTCGGTGATGCCAGTCATAACAGTTGCAAGAGGGCGACGGCGCCCTTGTTGAACGGCATTTTTAGGCAGGAGAAGTAAGATGGGTTTCAATATTGGTGGAATGTTCAAATCGCTCGTCAATCCAATGACGCTGGTTCAGCTTGCTATGGGCCCTGCTGGATGGGCAAGTATCGCGGCCAAAGCAGTCATGTCGGCAATTGGCCAACAGGCTATTCAAGCTCTCGGTGAAAAGCTTGGCTTACCGCAATCGATGATCGATGGTGCGCAGGCTGCTTTCTGCTCGGCATGTGGTGATCAAGCAGGCGTGCAGCGTAACATCCGGGAAGCCGTCCAGTCGGTCGGTCAAGATTTCGACCTTTCGCCAGCTGATCAAGGGAACTTGCAGCGCACAGCTGAAAATGCCCTCAACAAGTTGGTCTCTGGCTTGAGTGAAAGCGAAGAGTTCAAACAAGCCAAAGCGTCCGGTGGTAAGACAAGCGGAAGCTGGCTGATGGCACTCGCAACTGTCATGGGTGAAAAATTGAACGCTAAAGCGGCAGAAGTGCAAACGCTTGCTGGACAAATTACCGACAAAACACCCGACAAAACCGCAAAATTCGGTGCGGCTACTCAAGAGTTCGGCATTCTGATGAACGCTGTTAACAACGCGATCAAAACCCTCGGCGAAGGACTTACCACTACCGCCCGTAAAGGCTAGGTTCATTCGAGGTTACGAATACGGTGCTAGGCAGCCACGGCTGCCTAGCACTTTTGTTGGAGAAACATCATGCCAAGCATTCCAGCCTATATTCACAAAATGGCCCGCAATTCTGCACTCGCTGGAGTTCTTGTCATCACAGCTGTCGTGGCGCATCCTGCACAAGCCCAGGGCGTTTTTGATATGGGCGCGTTGACGGGAACGCTGTCTGTCGACCATGTAACCCAATCTGAGCGCGCCCGTTCCTCAAACATCAAAAGCGCTGATATTTCGCAACTAACTATGCGTCGGCTGCAACAAACGGCCTCAGCAAATCATAAACCTGCCGAGACGTCGTACTCGGTGTCAAAAAGCGCACGAGCAGCAAATCTCCAGCAGATTGTTAAAAAGACCGCTGTTCAAGATGCCGATGGCGCGAAAATGATGGAGAAGCTATTCGCCAGCACTGATGTCATCGCAGAAATTGGTCGCGGAATTGCGCCATATGGTTTGAAGATCGATAATGTTGCCGACGCTTACACAGTTTATTGGATGACCGCCTGGCAAGCAGCCCATAAAGACAATTCCAGCTTCGAGCCCTCGGCGGTCGCGGCGGTGAGGCTGCAGGCGGCCGATATTCTTATGCAAACCAGCGCGTTCGTGGACGCTGATGACACCATAAAACAGGAGCTTGCCGAAATTTATCTTGTGCAAGCGGCATTAATACAAGCCGTCGCCGACGAGGCAGTGTCCAATCCCTCGTTGCAATCCGACTTGGCATCTGCCGTTCGTAAAGGCGGCAACGCATCGGGCCTTGATCTCGATGAAATGACCCTCACCGAAGATGGCTTTGTCCCTGCGAAAGGTCGCAAGAGTGCCGATGCTTCGGATGCGACCGCAGGGGATGGACAGGCGTTGGTCTCTACCGATACCAGCGGTCACGCCGACACAGACAGCGTGACCAGCTACGCCCTAATCGCCGCCGCCGCAAGCGCAGGCCTTGGCGGCGTTTTTTTGCTAGGCAAAGCTATGGGACGGCGCGGGTAAGGAGCGCCAAACCCCTAACGCGCTATCGGTGCGGGATCAAACCCGCCGCAAAGCAACGTCTGCAGTTGATAGCCAAAGGGGTGGATGGCGATGCCGTTGCGTTTTGCGTAGAGGCATTCGAGCATCCACAGCTCATGATCGATGATCTGCATATCCCAACCCGCCTGCTGCGGCTTGATGAGACAGGGGCGATTATACTCCATGCGATCGCGCTGACCGCGGCCACGCGCAACGCCCCAGGCAAAGCCTGTATGGCGCACACGCACCGCTTCTGCTTCTAACAAGCCAAGATCCGTGACGAACGAGAAAAGGATTGCTCCGCCCGCGCGGTCGCTTTCCACAAACAGGTCTCGCGGCGGGTTTGGCGGGCGGTCTTGTACCAACGCATCGCACTCGGGCAATGCTGACATCAGCCACTGATCTATTTGTGCGGAAGCTGCTAACGGATCAACACCGGGATTGAGCAGCGAAGCGGTTTGCATATCGCAACGGGCGAGGAGCGCGCCGATATGATTCAGCCTGATCGGCAAATTTTCGGTTAGATAGTGAAGATTGTCATCGGCTTGTTCGTTGGAGAGGGACTTGCCCCATCCGAGGTGCGGTGGGGAATAAGGCGGGTAACCATTAAGCGCTTCCAGCAAGGCGTTGCTGTCCCCGCCGTTTGCCGATTCACCGACATTGTTACCGAATAGTTTCCCGAGCCAGCTCATGCCAAAGCAGATTAGCGCATCGGATCAGGAAAACCAGCCACCGATCGTGCCGATAACGCTTTTGCCAACTTCGCTGCCCACAA
>JBEBKE010000286.1:0-2834 GCA_040079555.1 Sphingorhabdus sp.
AGCGACAATTCGGGGTTATAGGTCAGCTCTTGTTTAAAACTGCCCAGCTTCACGAATTCCGGCTTGCCCGGCGCGTGCTTGGTTTGATCTTTGTATTTGTTGAACACTGGCGAATTGGCCCAGCCTTGCGCAAATGCCGCGAGCAAATCCTTCGATTTTAGCTGTTCCGAAATTGCGCTGGCAATTTTTGCGCCGCCCAATGACGATAACGCCTTGGCCCATTTCGTATTGCCTTTGTCGCCGCTCGCTTCAATCTGCGCGCGCGCCGCGACGGCGGCCTCGTCAAAGCTTTCTGGCGGGATCAGCTGTTCTAGGTCGAGTTCGATACGGTCGTTCATGCGCGATATGTCCTAAGCAACGATGCTGAAATTGTCTGGGGTCGATGCGGAAAACCCAGGGATGGCGACGGCAAAGCTGACCTCTGGCTTGGTTAGCGATGGGTCGCTGATCATCCGCGTGCTGCCATCGGCGATGGTGCAATCCATCGCGACTTTCGGCACAAAAAGGAATTTCGCGGCGGTTCCTGCGGCAACCAATGCAGCAGCTGCAGCGGCGATCATCCAATATAGATTATTGGCGGGCGCGGCAGGCTCTTCCACGGGGGTAATCGTCGCTGCCTTAGCAACCGGTGCTTCGGGTTCCACGACCTCTGCGACAGGCACGGCCACTGGTTCTGGCACAGGAATTTCTGCTGCCGCTTCGGGTTCAAACATCGGCTCAGCAACCACTGCCGCTGCGACCACAGGAGCTGCGACTTTGCGTGCAACGGGCTTGCGCACTACAGGCGTCGGCTTTGGCCGAGCAACGGCGGTGGCGGTCGGCTTGCGCGTCGTGCGGGGAAGCGCTTGAATGACCGGATCCGACTTGACGAAAATCACTTCCTGCTTGGGCTGTTCAACCGGCGCAGTCGCCACTTCGGTTGGCTGCACCACCGGCTTTTTCTTCTTTTTCTTGAACAGGCCGCCAATCGCTTTTGCGGCATCGCCAACGTCAACTTGGACGCCAACACCGCCGCCGCCTCCACCACCGCCAGATTGCGTCGGTGGCGCTTGGCACGCCGGATTGGTCGGCGAACATTGCGCCTGCGCCGCACCGCTGTGCATCGCCAATGCTGCCGCCAGAATGGCCGCTGCGAAACCTTTGCCAAATCGTGTCATGAACGCGCCCCCACAAATCCCCATTTGTCGTCAGTCGCGTTAGAGAGCGAATAGGTTCATTGAGCAAGAAAATTTTACAGAATGTCTGATTCTGCGGGCTTCTTTGCCACTGTATTTGGCTCCATTTTTGCCGCGCCCTTTGGCTTGGCCTTATGCGCAGCGATATCGGCGTCGATGGCGGCAATGCGCATGCGCTGCGGCGAATCCTTGGGCAATCCTTTCAGCCGGGCGGACGCCCATAGACTGCGGCGTTCGGATTCGAGCGATTTGAGATAAAGATCAGCCATAAATGCGCCATAACCCGATATGATTGCGCGCGATAGGGGCGAAAATTATGGCTTTCTATCGAGTATGCCCGATGTCACGTCCGCCCCAGCCGCGTGACAATGGTCACAAAGAATGCCGTGGACCAGCCGAGCAGCAACAGGCCGTTAATCCCCTCAATCGCTGCGACCAATCGCCATGCGGGCTCTATATAGCGATCGTCAAAACCGATGCCCGCATAGCTGATGGTCGAGAAATAGACGGCGGTTTCCAGCGTATCGACCGCACCAAGCGCTTCGTACAAAAACGCATAAAGCCAGATTTCCATACCGTGGAGGGTGAACAGCCCGATCACCAGCGCCAGCGTGAATAGCATCTTGCGCAGCGACATCGCGCCCAGATGATGCGCGCGTTCGGCCTGCACTTCGCTGCGCAAACTATGGCCGAGCAGTGCCAATCCGCCGCCATGGATAATCACCGTGAATAGCACCATGATGGTCGAGACAGACAGCTGAGCGACCATAAATGCGCTTTACATACAGTCGGTGCACAAAGTCGCCTCTGGCATTGCAGCCAGCCGGGCAGGGGCGATGTCCGCGCCGCAGGACAGGCATTGTCCATAATGCCCCACATCAATCCGCCCGATGGCCGCGCGGACGGTGGCGATTTCGCGCATGACGAGTTCGTCTTCGCTGGTAAGCGCGTCATCATCGGACATTTCGGTGGCTTGGTCCTCTGAATCGGCATTCAGCGGCACGGTGATTTCGGCCTCTATCCGCCCGGCGCGGGCTATAAGATCGGCCAGCCGTTGCTGCAATTCAGCGCGGACAGGGCTGGTGTCTGTCATGTCGTCACCGCAAAGATCATCGCCGACACCTGATCGAGCATCGCCAGACGCTGTTTCTTCAGATCCTCGGTCCGGTCGTCCGACGCAGGCTCTATGCCGCTTTCGATGCGGTGAATTTCGCGGTTCACATCATGATATTGCGCCGCGAGCTTATTAAACTGGGCATTGCCGGTTTTCAACGCGTGCAGCGCCTCGGTCGCATCGGGAAATTCGGCGTGCAGATCGTGCGGGGTATGAGTCATGGCGATAGCGCTCCTTTGATGATGCCCCATTTCGGGGCTATGAAAGGATAATCGCCGAATCGCCGATTGGTTGCATTGCGCTGGATCAAAATTTGGGCGGAACGAGAAAGCAAAAGGGCACATGCTATTGCGCGTCCCCGGCGTTGCGGGCGGCATCAGCCAACGGTGTTGGAATTAAGCGGTTAAGTGAGCTCACCGTAATTCCGCAATCCCACAGTCAAAACTGACAAAACTGACACCAACGCAAGGCTATCGTCACGATAGTCTGGGAGCGATGGCTGCCGCCCCGAAACCCGCAGAAAACCTTGCAAGTTCACACTGAAA
>JBEBKE010000287.1:0-2830 GCA_040079555.1 Sphingorhabdus sp.
GCGGCTGTTGGAAAGCGCGGTCGATCAGGACGGAATTATTCAACCCTTTGAAGGCGACACAGCGATTTTCATCACGCCCGGTTACCGGTTCAAAGCCGTGGACGGCTTAATGACCAATTTTCATCTGCCAAAAAGCACATTGTTCATGCTGGTCAGCGCGTTGATGGGGTTGGAAACGATGCAATCAGTTTACAAGCACGCAATCGAGAGTGGCTACCGATTTTACAGCTACGGCGATTCGTCGTTGCTCATACCTGCTTGACCACTATGTTCTGTGAAGTCCTTGGAGTGATTTTGGATTGAGGGGGCGGCGATGAAATCGGATGGATATCTAAAATACTCTGCGCTTGGCCTGTTGCTTTGCACCAGTGGTGCACTCGCTTCACCGGCGAAGTTACAGTCGGTCTACGGCAAGATCACCGACGGGCGGGAATGCGCATATGAACAATCGGCGACGGAGGAAAAGGACATTCTCTATGATTGCCCCGGCCCAGTCGCGGAGGTTCGGACGTTGCTGCATCGTGGCGACGACTGGGATCATCTCTATCTGACAATTGACAGCCACCGGTACAGCCTTTGGGAACCGATGGTCGCGGTTGGCACTTGGTCGGGCGTTGGCAATAAAAAGGGTGTGGTCGAATGGCTGTTTGCTGCTGGAAAGCCGCGCAGTCGGGCTAAGTTGAAATTATTGATCGTGCGCTTTGAAGGCACAGTTTTGAATGCTGACGGCGAGGCAAAGGGCACGCGCAGTCAATTGGCTGTGTTTGATTTGACGAAGGGCAAGCTGTGCTGGAAAGGCAATTTTCCCAGCAACGCATCGGCGCGCAAAGCGGCGACCCATGGCGTTTGTAAATCGGATATTACCCTCAGCGAACCCGAAAGTTCGGATTAAGCGCGCGCTTAATTCGGTCCGCCAGCACCACCACCGGTTGCACCGCCAGCACCGACCGAACCAATGTTGCCGAACAGTTCTTCAAAGAAGCTCGTGTTGCGACCCAGCGTTGGGGTTTTGTCCGATTCAGGGCTAAGCCGTGCGATGTTCTCTGTGCCCGAACGCGTCGATGACACCACGTTGCCAGCGGCATCGAATTTCACGTGGAGAACATATTGGTCAACGGGCGTCGGGTTGTTGAATGCCAATTGTTTGGTATCGCGGGCGTAATAATACCAATCGCTGTCGCCAAATTGGCCGGTAAAGGTTGGGCGACCGAGCGAGGCTTGCACCGAATCTTTATTATCCACACCGGGCTGTACCGAGGATAACAATGTCGCATCACCAATATAGCCCTGATGCGCGCGCAATTGCGTGCATCCTTGCGCCAAAAGGGCGACACCGGATAAGGTTGTCAGCATCGCAATCTGTTTGAACGTCATTATTTAGCCCTTAGCTTTCAAATTCGGCTTTGCCATTGCATCATAGCCGCGCAATATCAAGTGGGCCTGATTTGGATCAGGCAAAATGAACGGCAGATGAGCCGAAGGATAATCAATGACCGCGCCTAACGTAATTCCCGAATTTAGCTATGTTGTGCCGCTTTCTGAAATCGGCGGGAAAGCGGTTGTGCGCAATCTGCTGGCCAATGATGCCGAGCGCACCGCATTGGCGAAACGATTTGGGCTGATTGCGCTTGATGGCCTGTCAGCAGAAATTGCGTTGTCGAGCGACGACATCGGTCTGATCGCGACCGGCACGCTGACCGCCGACGTGGTGCAACCATGCGTTGTGTCGGGCGCTTTGGTCCCAGATCATGTCACCGAGACCTATACGATCCGGTTTTTGCCTGAACCGACATTCGAACCTGATGCAGACGTTGAATTGGACGCGGAGGATTTTGACACGATGTTTCATGACGGCCGCAGTATCGATCTGGGCGAGGCGGTGGCGCAGACTTTGGGGCTGGCGCTTAATCCTTTTCCGCGCAGCCCCGATGCCGAGACGGCTTTGGAGCAAGCCGGTGCTTCGGACGGTTTAGCAACCGGGCCGTTCGCGGCGCTTGCAGCGCTTCGCAAAGGCGCGGAGTGAATGTTCGACATCTGGCTGCGCCAGCAGATTGATCCGGCGCTGAACCGGATTGGCGGGGCATGTGGAAAAATCGGGATATCGGCGAACACTGTTACGGCGTTAGGCGCAGTCGTCGGCGTTGCCGCCGCATTGTTTATCGCACAGGGATTCTACTTGGCCGCACTGGCGTCGATCGCCTCCAACCGCACGCTGGACGGTCTGGACGGCGCCATTGCACGTCATTCGCAACCGACGGCATGGGGCGGTTATCTTGATAGCATCGCGGATTATGTGTTCTACATCGCGGTGCCCTTGGGCTTCGCATGGGCCAGCCCGGAGAATGTCTGGCCCGCATTATTATTGGTCAGCAGCTTCACCCTTACCGCTGTCAGCTTTCTGGCGCTCGCCGCGATTTTAGCCGGACGAGACATGGGCCATGCGCAGAAATCATTCACGTATACCACTGGCTTGATGGAGGGCGGGGAAACGATAGCGGCGTTTATTCTGATGTGTTGGTTTCCAAGCCAATTTCCATTGCTGGCCATTATCTTTGCGGGCTTGTGCTTAGCGACGGTGGGCCAGCGGCTGTGGCTGGCCCACCGTTTATTGTACTAAAGTCGCTCAAGCCAGTTGCCGCATCCGCCGGTAAATCCACCAGACCAACGCCACAAAAACACCGATCCCGCCCCACATCGCGATCGGTTCAAAGCCATCGCCGACGACTGCGAGTGGCGCATCGCTGCCCGATCCGGCGACGATACCGGCGTAAAGGACACCGAATAGACTCTCGCCTACTATCAGGCCGGTAGCGCCAAGGATGCCCATGCG
>JBEBKE010000288.1:0-2768 GCA_040079555.1 Sphingorhabdus sp.
GCCGACAGGCTCATTACTTGATACCCACCGCTATCGGTCAGGATCGGCCGGTCCCAGCCGGAAAAATGGTGCAGCCCGCCCAGCCTAGCGACGCGTTCCGCCCCGGGACGCAGCATCAGGTGATAGGTGTTGCCAAGGATGATGTCAGCACCCGTTGCGCGCACCTCCGCAGGGCGCATTGCCTTCACAGTGGCCGCCGTGCCAACGGGCATAAAAGCAGGCGTGCGGATTTCGCCGCGCAACATCTGGATACTGCCAGTGCGCGCTTTGCCGTCCGTCGCGCTGATTTTGAAATCGAATCGTGTTGTCATTAAATGCCCCATAGCTGGCAGTGGGTTTAGACGCTATGGCGGCGACATGGGGCGCGAACCACAGACAGAATTGTTGAGGCTGGCCAGCCTGTTGCTCGCGACAGCGGCGCTTGGCGCGTGCGACAAAGCGACCACCGACATCAAATACGACAGCACCGATCGCGGTATTACGATGCCCGAGCCGAAAAAGGCAGAGCGCGAAAAATGCTATGGCATCGCGTTGGCGCAGTTCAATGATTGCGCCGCCGGGCCTAAAACCGACTGCGCCGGAACCGCCACTAAAGATAAAATGCCTGACCGGTGGCAATATACACCCGCCGGTACCTGCGAAAGCAAAGGCGGGTCATTGCAACAGGGCGAAGCTGTGGACGATGAGTGAGGTCGCCACCGCGCTGATGAAAGCGGCGCAGACATTAAGCGCGACAGGCGAAACTCCGCGCCTCGATGCCGAATTGCTGATGGCCCATGCGTTGCAAATGGAACGCAGCGATCTGTTGCTGCGGATGCGCGACCTGGCCGTTCCGCCGGAATTTGCAGCATTGGTACAGCGGCGCGCTGCACAAGAGCCTGTCGCCTATATTCGCGGCTATCAAGATTTTTGGGACCTTAGGATACAGGTCACGCCCGACACGCTGATCCCGCGCGCCGATAGCGAGACGTTGATCGAGGCGGCTGAGCGGCACTTCAAGGACGCACCGCCGGTACGGATCGCAGACTTTGGCACGGGTTCGGGAGCCTTGTTGCTCGCGGCGTTATCGCTGTTTCCGGATGCAACGGGTATCGGCATCGACGCCAGCGAAGCCGCCTTAATGGTCGCACAAAGCAACGCCGATACCCTTGGCTTTGGCGAACGCAGCGAGTTCATTCACGCGAGCTGGCGCGATGAAAACTGGGCCGGGCGTTTAGGCGTTTGCGACCTCATTCTGTGCAACCCGCCTTATGTAGAAAGCACGCTTACGCTGATGCCGTCGGTCCAAAATTATGAGCCGCATTCCGCGCTTTTTGCTGGCCCCGATGGGCTGGACGATTATCAAATTCTGATTCCGCAAATTCCAGCGCTGCTGTTTGGGGCTGGCCTTGCGATATTTGAAATTGGCGCGGAGCAAGCCGATGCGGTCAGCGAGATTGCCAAATCAGCGGGTTTAACGGCGGCGACCATCGCTGATCTCGCGGGCAAAGCACGGGCAGTCGTGATGGCTGCTGACGCCCGCTGACGTTTTTCGCTTGGATTCCACCGAATGCCAGTCTAGAGGAAGGCAGCTTTGCAGTGATACGGCCCTGAATTTGGCTCAATTTGCAAAGCCGCCCCAACGCATGGATAGCAGGAGGCAGCCACGGATTGGCTGACGCGTTGCAGGGTAACACACTCAAAAAGTGGATTTATTTTATCAGGACGGGTCAGTCTCTATGAATATGCGCCAACCCCAACGCCGTCGTGGCCGGGGCAATAACAACAATCGTTCGCAGAGCAATAATCGCAACGGTTACGATAATCAGAATCGGGTCGACAATCGGGCGCGCGGCAACGCGGCGCAGATGTTGGAAAAATTCAAAAAGCAGGCGCAGGACGCGCAGCACAATGGCGACCGCGTTCAGGCTGAATATTATTATCAGTTTGCGGACCATTATTTCCGTGTGCTCGCCGATGTGCGCAGCCGTCAGGAAGAAGGCCGTCCCGCGCAGCGCGAATATCGCAGCGACGAGAATGAGAACGGCGAAGGCCGCGATTGGCGCGATGAAGAACGCGATGTTCGCGACGAGAGCGGCGAAGGCGAGAACTTGGCCGAAGCATCAAATGACGACGATTATCGCCGCCCGCAGCAACGCCAAGAACGCAACGACCGTCCGGAACGGAACGATCGTGAAGATCGCGGCAACCGTAACAACAACCGTAACGACCGTTACGAACGCAATGACCGGCCCGAGCGCACAGAACGCGCCGAGCGAAACGATCGTCCTGTGCGCGCCGAACAAGGTGAGCGTCCAGAGCGCAACGAACAGGCCGAGCGCCTGGAACGTAGCGAACGGCCAGAACGGAACACGCGCAGCCGCAACAACCCGCGCCGCGACCGTGAGCCACGCGAAGAACGGCCAGCACAGCAAGAGGTAGGTCTTGACCTGTCGATCCTGCCGCCGTCCATTGCGATTGCCAGCGACGACAGCGCGCCTGAAGTTGCCGAGGAAAAGCCAGCGCGCAAACCACGTGCGCGTCGTCCCAAGACTGCGAATGATGAAGTCGAGGTTGCAGCGGCGGAGTAACTCAACTTGTTTGAATTCTACCGTTAGCCCTGAGCCTGTCGAAGCACGTCTCTCGTTACTGCGGGACGCCGTTGGTCTTCGACCAGCTTCGCTTCCGACAAGCTCAGGGCTAACGGTTTAACTATTCCGAAGCACTACATCACCCCGACACCCACCCCCCCGTTAACCCTCTGGTCATCTTTGAAAATCTAGCTATCC
>JBEBKE010000289.1:0-2758 GCA_040079555.1 Sphingorhabdus sp.
AACGACAACGCAAGGCAAGCTGCTGCGCGAAGTTGCCGATTTATTTGAACTGGCCGAGCCGCCACAAAGGATCGAGGTTTACGACAACAGCCATATTTCGGGTACCAATGCTTTGGGCGCAATGGTGGTTGCTGGGCCGGAAGGGTTCATCAAAAACCAGTACCGCAAGTTTAACATCAAACAGGCGGCGACAGACGACGACTACGCTATGATGCGGGAGGTGTTTCAGCGACGGTTCGGGCGCGCGCAGGAGGAAGACCCTGATCGCGATAAAGGTGAGTGGCCAGACCTGGTGTTGATCGACGGCGGCAAAGGGCAAATGAGCACAGTCAAGGCGGCTTTGGAGGAAATCGGTGTGGAAGACGTGCCTTTAATCGCCATCGCCAAAGGGCCGCATCATGGCCGCGAGGGGCGGGAAGTATTCCACTTCCCCGATGGCCGCGAAATCATGTTGCCGGTGAACGCGCCGGTGCTGTTCTATCTGCAACGCCTGCGCGACGAAGTGCACCGCTATGCCATCGGTGCGCACCGAACCAAGCGCGCCAAAGCGATCACCGCCAGCCCGTTGGATGATGTGCCGGGCGTCGGCCCATCGCGCAAAAAGGCGCTACTGCTGCATTTCGGCACAGCAAGGGCGGTGCGCTCGGCTAGCCTAGAGGATTTGCAAATGGCGCCGGGGGTTTCGGCGGCTGTGGCGCAGACCGTGTATGATTTTTATCATGGGGGTGGGTGAATGGCGTGGCATTACCTTTTCAATAACATCGCAACTCTAGCATCGATGGAGTATCAGGAAAAATATGTCATCGGCGGAACGGCGGAAGAATTTCTCTCTATAGATGATTTGATACACGATTTCCTCGGGTCAGCTGAATGGGCTAAACATCACGCCAATAGCCATAAATTTCCACCACCTCATTTGGCCGCCATCGACGAGCTATACAATTTTCTAAGAGCGGGATGCTATGAGGCATTAGATGCCAAGTCGTTCGCAGAAGTTGGGCCACTCATGCGTGACCGACCGATCTGGGTTGAAATAAGGACAAGGGCAGCTGAAACATTGTCTCTACTTGGAATTTCAACCGCCAATGTGCCAGTGGAGGATTTGGACGAGTATGAATGGGAATATTTGCCGAAAATAGCTCGCTGATCAGGAGAACAGAAGTTGCCACACATCACCGCCAACAACATCACCCTCTTTTACGAAGACAACGGCCCCGCCGGTGCGCCGGTCATCTTGCTCGTGATGGGCCTTGGGGCGCAGATGATTGCTTGGCCGGATGAGATGATTCAGGCGCTGGTGGCAAAGGGCTTTCGCGTAATCCATTATGACAACCGCGATGTCGGCATGTCGCAACGGATGGAGCGCGCGGCTGCGCCAAATCTGATCTGGACGATGTTAAAGGCGCGTATCGGTCTGCCTGTAAATGTTGGCTATACACTTTCGGATATGGCGGCGGACGGCATCGTGCTGCTCGATGCGTTGGGTATCGAAAAAGCGCATGTTGTCGGCGCGTCGATGGGCGGAATGATTGTGCAGTTGATGGCCGCCAACCACCGCGATCGACTGCTGACCATGACTTCGATCATGTCGTCCAGCGGTGCGCCCGGGTTGCCCGGTGCACGCCCCGACATCCAGCGCCGCTTCATGGTCAAGCGTCCTTCAGACGCCAGCCGCGACGAAGCGGTGGCATTTGGTGCTGAATTGGTTGGCTCCTTTTCCTACCCCGATCCGGCTCGTCCCGAAGGCATGCATGCCGAGATGGCGGGTAAAGCGTTTGATCGCGGATATTATCCCATCGGTTCAAAGCGCCAGCTGCTCGCGATTATTGCGGATGGCAGCCGGGTGGAGCGGCTGAAGACGATCGCAACGCCCACTTTGGTCATTCACGGCGGCGCAGATCCGCTGGTTCCAAAGGCTTGCAGCGAAGATATCGCCCGCCACATCGCTGGATCGCGGTTGGAAATTATCGACGAAATGGCGCATGATTTGCCTCCCTCGCAGATTGGCAGGATGGTGGAATTGATCGCGGGCCATGCCGCGCGCTAACTAAGTCCCGACCCTGGCACCAATCATCGCGAACGCGGCGGAATTCGTCTGATTTCCGTCACCGTTTTTACCGGTTGTTAACCAATTTTCGTCAGAATTTCCCCATGAAGTCCCGCAAAAGCGAGACGCGTGTTAAATTCGGAGCGAAGTGTGATGCAGGTTTTGCGGAAATTGGATCTTTGGTACGCAGCGGCGCTTGCCGGCGCGGCCTGTGTTGGATCGTTGACGGCCTATGCCGCCCCCGCACAAGCACAAACAGCGGATGCTGCACGTGTGGTTCTGGTCAGTGACGCGTTGATTGAGCGAACAGAAATTGGTGCCGATGGCAGAGAAAAATCTTCGCTGAAAAAGCCAGCCGAAGTGATCATCACCCCGGGTGACCGGGTGGTTTTCACCTTGAAATACAAAAACCAAAGCAGCCTGCCTGCAACCGCATTTCGTGCAACCAACCCCATGCCGGGCCCTGTCCAGTTTGTCGCGGCTGGTGAAGAATGGGCCGAGGTGTCTGTCGATGGTGGCAAAAACTGGGGTAAGCTGGCCAATTTGACCGTCATGGCAAAAGCCGCAGATGGCGTAACGGACATTAAGCGCAATGCGGCGGTTGAAGATGTAACGCATGTGCGCTGGGTTTTTCCAAATGACATTCCGCCGGGTGGCGAAGGCACGCTGTCGTATCGGGGCGTGGTCAAATAACGCAGCATTCACCGCACT
>JBEBKE010000290.1:0-2756 GCA_040079555.1 Sphingorhabdus sp.
AGAACTGGACGCAGACGCGATGCATAAGGCCGCGCAACTGCTGGTTGGCCTGCATGATTTCACCACTTTCCGTTCGACCCAATGCCAATCGGACAGCCCCGTGAAAACGCTCGACCGGCTGGATGTGCGGCGCGAGGGGGAGCATGTGATTGTCGAGGCAGCGGCACGGTCATTTTTGCACCATCAGGTGCGGTCGATGGTCGGCAGCCTGGCTGCGGTGGGGACGGGGCGGTGGAGTGCCGCTGATTTGCAAGCTTCGCTGGACGCAAAAGATCGTTCAGCATTAGCCCACAACGCACCACCCGAAGGACTTTATTTTGTGCGAGCGGTTTATCCAGAACCTCCTGTCTAGCAGGCAAGAAAGGATAAAGTTGTAAAAGAGGCAAGAGGTGTAGAGGCGGCAGCTTAAACCGCTACACCTCATCTTCTCTTGCCTCTTTTACATTCATTTGGCGCTTCGCGCCGAACCTACCCAAAAATTCGGCTCACCGATTTATCCAGCATCAACAACTGCCATAACAACCGGCTGTTATCAGACCGCCCCGCAATGTGATCATCCGCCACTGTCAGCATCACCGCCGGATCGAACCAGCCGGTTTTTGCCAAAGTCGCACTGGTCGAAATGCCGCGTGCAGCCTCCGCCAATGGCCCGCGGAACCATTGCGCAATCGGCGTTACAAAACCCATTTTTGGGCGATACAAAATATCCTGAGGCAGATAACGTTCCATCGTTCGCTTCATCAGCCACTTGCCTTGGCCCTTACGCACGCGCATATTTTCAGGCAGCGAAGCGGCAAATTCCAGCAGCCGATGGTCCAGCAAAGGCTCCCGCGCCTCCAGCCCCACCGCCATGCTGGTGCGGTCCAACTTGGTCAATATGTCGCCCGGCAACCATTGCTTCATATCGGCATATTGCGCTTGATCTAGTCCGCTGCGGGCCGGTGCGTTCTCCATCAACGCGTGCATCGCCGTCTCGCCGCGATAGTCGCCCAAGGCCAAACGCATTTTGCGTGAATACAGCGCATGCCGCATCGCAGGCGGCGTGACACCCACTGCCTCGGCATAGCCCTCTGCCCCGCTACGCGCCAAGGACAGCAACGTTGTTTTCGCCCGCAAGGGTCGTGGCGCCCAATCGGCCTTGGGGTAGATCGCACCCAGCGCGCCGAACAACGGCCCGCGAATGGCTTGCGGCAGCAAGCTACGCGCGCGTTCTTCATTGTGGTGGAACACATGGCGGCGATAGCCCGCAAGCGCCTCATCCGCACCATCGCCCGACAATGCGACCGTCACATGCTCGCGCGCCATTTCGCAGACACGGTATGTCGGCAGCGCCGAGGCATCGGCAAAGGGTTCGTCGAAATGATGCGCCAGCATATCGGCAAGGCCAAAATCATCCGCTGCCACTGTTCGGCTGCGATGTTCGGTCAGGAACCGTTTTGCAATCGTCTCGGCATATTCGGTTTCATCCAGCGCACCGACATCAAAACCGATGGAGCAAGTTTTGACCGGCTGCCGCGAAGCTTCTGCCATCAAGGCAACCACGCTGCTGCTATCAACACCGCCCGATAGAAACGCACCCAACGGAACATCGGCGACCATGCGGCTAAGCACCGCTTGCCGCATCAGGCGGAGCAATTCTTCTTGCAGTTCCGCCTCGCTGCCCTTGACCCGCGCCGAGAAATCAATGTCCCAATATTGTGTCGGTGGCGGCGGCGTTTTGCCTTGCGTCAGCACCCAATAATGCCCCGCTGGCAGTTTGTTTACACCCGATACAATACAGCCGTGATCAGGCACGTAGCCAAAGGCCAAATAGTCATCGACCACCTGTAGATCGGGCTCACGACGCAAGGCAGGGTGTGCGAGTAACGCTTTCAATTCCGACCCAAAAATGATGCTGCCATCGGCAAGCGCGGCGTGGAAAAACGGCTTCACGCCCAGCCGGTCGCGCGCAAGAAGCAGCTGACGCTTAGCCACGTCATACAAAGCAAAAGCGAACATGCCGTGCAGCCGCGAAACGCATTCTGGCCCCCAACGGCGATACGCCTCTAGGATGACTTCGCTGTCGCTATTGGTGCGAAAGGCGTGGCCAAGCACTTCCAATTCGCGGCGCAGGTCGAGGAAATTGTAAATCTCTCCGTTGAAAACCAGCGCCAGACTTTCGTCGCTGGTCAGCATCGGCTGTGCGCCGCCGCCTAGGTCAATGATCGACAGACGGCGGTGGCCAAGGCCGATGCCGGGAGCAGTCCACACACCTGCACCATCGGGACCACGGTGCGCGATGGCGTCGTTCATCCGCTCGACCCGCGCTGGATCGACGGGTTTTGAACTTTCGACGTGGAAAATGCCTGTAATGCCGCACATGATCCGCGCCTTAGTCCAATCCGGCCATGCGGTCAGCCATTTTGTCGATTGGCCCCAAGGATTGGATAAAGGCGTCGATGGCGACGCGAGGTTGGACCTTGTCGATACGCTCTGCCGAAACCAACACCGCGACCGCTTGTTGGTTACCGCCGAGCAAGCGTGCTTTCAGCGTGGCGAGTTTGATGGCCGAACCAGAACCGCTGGTGGTCCCGCCAACGCGGTAGAAGCTGACGACCTCGCGGTGGCTTTTGTTATCGGCGCTGATGCGTTCGCAGCGCCCTTGCGGTGGATTGTCACAACCCGCGATCCACGACCATTTGCTGTTCGGCCCAACCGCGCCTTGTCCATAACCAACCAGCTCGCGGCCTTCGGACTGGCGGTCATAGACGGCGATA
>JBEBKE010000291.1:0-2756 GCA_040079555.1 Sphingorhabdus sp.
CTAATCAAAATTTCCCTCAAGCGTCGCCGCTTGTGCGCGCAACCTGTCCATTATGCGCGCCAGCACAGCGACTTCTTCGGCATCAAGCGCCTTTTCAAGTTCCGCCTCGACAGACAAAGCCAGTGGCACAATTTGATCGTAGAGCTCGCGTCCAACGGCCGTCAGCGCAAGATGATGCGAGCGGCCATCGGTTTCGTTCGGCGCGCGGCCCAATAATCCGCGATCCACCAAAGCTTTCGAGGCGCGATTGACCGTCACCTTGTCCATCGCGGTCGCCGCCACCAGTTCGCGCTGCGTGACCGAGGCGCGCTCGCCTAGCACCGCCATTACCCGCCATTCAGGGATTTTCAAGCCAAACCGCCCTTGATAGCTACGCGCAATCAGATCGCTAACCGCGTTCGAGGTGATCGACAGCTGATACGGCAGAAATTCAGCGAGGGTCAGTTTGGCTTTAGACATTATGCGACAGCCTAAAAGAATTTCGCAGTTAGGCCAATCCAAAGTGTGCGCGGGCTTGCGCGTTCGATGATGCCAGCCGACGAAATCGCTGCCTCGATGCGGGCATCGAACAGGTTTTCTCCGCGCAGTTCCAGTTTCAGCTTTTCGGTCAGCGCATATCCCAGCGCCCCTTCAGCAGTGACCGCATCGTCCAACGACCGGATGTTGGCGTCATCCTCGAATTGGCTTGCTAGGTAACGCCCAGTAATTGCGCCTGAAAAACTCCCTGCTGAATAAGAAAGCGAGATATTGCCCGAATGCTTTGGAACTTGGGCGGGGCGCAGACCGTTTAGTGCCGCAGCAACGCCGCTGCCGCGCACCTTAGCGTCCACAAAAGCATAGCCCAAACGCAGTTTCAGGTCGCTCGTCAGATCAAAACTAGCATCCAATTCCATTCCCTTGGAAACAATCGCGTCGAGATTTTGCCGTTGCCGGTAGGTCCCACCAGCCGCCACAAAGCCAACGCCTGGAAACACGCCCGCCCCCTGCCCCAAAGTCACATTGGCTATGGCATTATCGAGGCGGCTATAGAAAAAGGTCAGGCCGATCTCCGCCTTATCCAGATTGCTTTCAAATTTGACTTGGCCGCCGTGCATCGTTTCGGGTCGCAGCAATTCGTTCGCCGCCGTTGCATCTGCGCCAAGGCGGAAAGGACGGTAGAGTTCGTTGAGCGTCGGCAACCGCCAACCGCGATAGACCGCCAGCTTAATCTTCATCGGATCAACGACCCACCAGCTTGCCGCTGCTCGCCCAGTCCATTCCCATCCATTGCGATCGGCAAACCGGTCGTCGGACCGAACTGTACCGCCGATATTGGTTTCCAGCCGCCGTCCATCGCGGATCGACCAGCGATCGGCGCGGCCAGAGATTGCGACATTAAACCGGTCGATATCGGCTGACCATTCGGCATAGCCGCCGATGGTTTCGGTCAATCCGCCCGCTTCGCGATTGCGTGTCGGTGACCCGGCTACAAAATTCGAATTTTCGCGCGTTTTACCGCTGGTCCGCCGCCAATCGAGGCCAAGGCGTAGCTCGCGATTGTTGTAAAACCCGCCTTCAATCGGGCGAATTTCAAAACGTGCGCCAAAGCCCGATGACGGCACGTCAAATTGGTCGAGCGTTGGCGACGCTGACTGCCGATCAGCCGAAATGGCGCCAAATTCCGACGAAAATTCCCGCAACTGTGCATAGGCCAGCAGCATCGACGACATGCCTGCGATCTCAGGAAGCACTCTGATACTGGCATCAACGCCACTGTTTCTATTGCCCGAGAACGGCACTCCGCGTGTCCGTTTATCATCGAACGCCCGCACTGCCGCCTCAACCCGACCGACTTCATCGGTATGGCTGACAAAGCGCGCACCGACGCCATAGCTTTCATAGCCGGTCGGACCATCGACCGCGCCGCGTTGCGAAGATATCGTTGGGATAAAGCCATCGCCGCGACTGTAATTGCCGCCAAAGGTCATTGCGCCGTCGCTGCCTGCATCGACGCTGATGTTGACATCGGCATCAAGGCTTTCACGCGATCCATAGGCCAGCGAAGCGCTGGTTGCACCGCGTGTTGTCGACATCTGGATCGTTCCAGCCAACGCTCCCGGACCATCAGCACCGCTGCCGCCGCCATCAATAATTCGCATCCCTTTCAGGTTCAGCGAATCAAACGCCGTCCAGTTCACCCAGCCGCCAAACGGGTCGGATTGCGGAATACCATCAAGGATCAACAACGACCGGCTAGACGCATTGCCGCCCAACCCCCGTGACGTAAGCCCTTGGCTGGTCGGGTTTGCCGAACGCGCGTCGCTGCGTCGGAATTGCTGCCAACCCGGAATGTCGCGGACGATGTTTTCCACGCGCTGCCCCGTGCCTTGATCCACCTCCATAATATAGCGGACGGGATCGGCTCTATCCGAGAGCGGTTTTCCCAACACGCCGCCCTCAACCACGATATAATCGCGCGGGCCGTTATGGATCAGCAGGATTTCGTCGCCTGCATCTTCGCCCTCTTGCTCGGCGGAATCCTGCGCTGCGAGAGGCGCGCAGATGCCGCACAACAACAGTGTCAGCAGTGGCAATCGCTTCACGGCTTCACAGCCTCCGGCTCAGCCGCTGCAAAGGCCGGGATTTCGCGCAGCGTTGCGTCAATCCGAACCAGCCTCGGAAATGCCTCCATCGGCGTATCAAAGCGCCGGGCATTGGCCATTTGGGGGACGAGGCAAACGTCAGCCAGATTGGGCAGATCGCTACCAAACAGGCCG
>JBEBKE010000292.1:0-2749 GCA_040079555.1 Sphingorhabdus sp.
CTGGCGCCGCTGGCATCTTTAATCCCTGTGTTTCTGATCGAGCCGACGCGGGACCATTATATGCATGGCGATACGGCGATTAGGCTGTTCGCCTTTGCGGCATTGATGATGTTGATCAGAGAAGCGGTACAGCAATCGGCGAACGCCGCGCATCAAAAGCTGTTAGAAACACAGGCCGCTTTGAGTGCCAGCAACGAAGCCCGGCGATTGCTCGAGGTGCAGCAAGCCATCGAGGTCGAGCGCGAGCGGCTGATGGGCGAAGTGCATGACGGTATCGGCTCCAGCCTCGTCACAGCGTTGGCCGTCGCAAAGCGCGAAGGGCACTCGTCCTCAACCATCGAACTTTTGACCAAAGCGATATCGGAGTTGAAAATCACCGTCGATTCGCTCGACCCGTTGGACGGGGACTTATTGGCTATCCTTGGGAACCTGCGCCACCGGCTTGAGCCGGGCCTGGAAAAAGCGGGCCTGTCGGTAAAATGGGACGTTCAGCTGGTCCCGATGCTACCATGGCTGGATTCGACCAACACGCTTCAGCTTTTGCGGTTGGTGCAAGAGGCGGTCAGCAATGCGCTGGTCCATTCCGGAGCCACCCAGCTAATTTTCCGATGTATGCCCCTGTCGCAAGCCGAGAAAGAAGGCATCGCGATCGAAATCGAAGACAATGGAAATGGCTTTGATCCATCCGAAAAAACGCGCGCAGGCAAAGGGCTTGAAACCATGCAGGCTCGCGCCAAAGCGTTGCAAGGCACGTTCGCCTGTCAATCTAAAACCGGCAAGGGCACGACGCTGACATTGTGGCTGCCGCTGCAACGCGGCTAGCCCATCACTTCATCAATTCGACTTCTTCAAAGTCCAGCTCAACAGGCGTAGCGCGGCCAAAGATGCTGACCGAAACCTTGACGCGGTTTTTGTCGAAATCCAGTTCCTCGACAGCGCCGTTAAAGCTCGCAAATGGTCCGCCCAGAACCTTAACCTGATCGCCGATTTCGTAATCGACAGTAACGCGTTTCTTGGGCGCGGCTTCCAGCTGCTCTTTGGTGTTCAGGATGCGCGATGCTTCGGCTTCCGAAATCGGTTGCGGCTTGTTGTTCGCACCCAGAAAGCCGGTGACTTTCGGTGTGTTTTTCACAAGGTGATAGACATCGTCGTTCATGTTCAGCTTTGCCAGAACATAGCCGGGGAAGAACTTGCGCTCCGCCTTTACCTTTTTGCCGCGGCGGACCTCCGTCACTTGCTCGGTCGGTACTTCGACAGCCTCAACCAACGGGGTCAAGCCTTTGCGTTCTGCTTCGGCCAAAATCTGGTCACGGACCTTGTTTTCAAAACCCGAATAAGCGTGGATGATGTACCAACGTGCCATGATGCTGTCTTTTAACCCCTCAGTGATGTCTTGAAACGGCTGTTGCGCCGCGAATGATTTTACTTGCCCGATGCGAAGCTGAGCAGCGCCTGGACAATGCCGTTGAACACAGCGTCAACACCCAAAAAGAAAAACGCCAGTATGATCGTCATGATCAGAACCATGATCGCCGTCTGCGTCGTTTCTTTGCGCGTAGGCCAAACGACCTTTGCGGTTTCGGCGCGCACTTGGCGGATGAATTCACCGGGGCTGTTCTTTGCCATGTTCTTATTTCCTGTGTTGCTTCGTTCAAACAGATAGCCGCCATCGCTCCGACCGGCGGGGTCGAGAGCGATATAGGTTCCGATTTAGGAATAACCAGTCCTTAGCGGCGATTGTGGGAACTCGCAAGAGCGATTAGCCCTCCAGTACCCGCCTTGGATGCATCCCATCCACATAGCCCATAAAGGGCGGGTGGATGCCATAGCCGATCAATTCCTGCGCGCGTTTAGGCAAAGTCGCGGCGATCGCGGGCGGAACGGCTAGGCTCATATTCTCCAACTGCCGAGTCCAACCCGGGCAGTATTGCGGGGTGATAATCATTCGTGTTTGGTCGGAACGGTTGGCCCCGCCGCGATGCCACAATGTCCCTTTGGCCAGCATCAGCGAGCCCGGCTTCATCGCCACTTGCACGCTGTCTGACCGCGCGCCGGGGTCGTCATCAACATCGCGGATATTTTTGTCGCCAAAGGTCGCCAGCGTATTGCCGCCGGGCAAATTTTGTTCAGGCCAGACATGGCTGCCGGGAATAATCTCGGTCGCACCATTCAGCGCGGTGGTTTCATCAATCGCCCAAAACGCACTAACTCCCAACGACGCGCGCGGACGCGGCAAGCGGTAATGGCTATCGTCATAATGCCATGGCTGCACCGTCTCGCTCGGATGGATGTTGATCGCAAGACAAGCGGAAAGCAGACATTCTTTACCCAAATCCGCCTCGGCAAAGGCAAGCGCAAGCGGATGGCAGGCAAGGTCCGCAAAGACCGCGCTTTTGGCCAGCATGGCATAGACACGGTTTGTTTTTAGCCCCTCAAAATCGTTGCGGCCCGCAACGTCGGCGGCGAGATACGGTGCAAGGGCGGCGCGAATGGCGTCTAGCGCGGCTATGTCTAGAACCGACTCGAACAGCACATAGCCGTCACGGTCAAATTCGGCGCGCGTGCCCGCAAAGGCCGTAGCGTCATTTATCAGTGCCTGCCAATCGCCCATCATTCCCTCTCCAAAAGGAAACAAAGCGTCGCAACCAGCGGCTATAATGTCAAGAAAATGGCAGGAGTTGGGGGACTCGAACCCACGACCCTCGGTTTTGGAGACCGATGCTCTACCAACTGAGCTAAACTCCTGCAG
>JBEBKE010000293.1:0-2739 GCA_040079555.1 Sphingorhabdus sp.
ATGGTATTGCGCATGGCATTGGCGCAGATGTTGCGGCTTGGCACGCCGCCACATGCAGCGATTGCCACAGCTTTGCCTTTGCTGGACAAAGGCCCGCGGCGGCTGGTCCACGGCGTGCTGGGGTCGCTGTGGCGGCTACAACCGACTTTGCCAGCGGCACCAAGTTTGTTGCCCGAACCGGCGTTGCGCTGGACTGCGGCTTGGGGCGCTGAAATGCTCGAGGCGGCCCGCGTCGCGCTCGCTGAACCGCCGATGCTCGATCTGGCATTAAAGGTTCATACCGATACCGATGCATGGGCCGAAAGGCTGGGTGGCATCAGCCTTGCTTCCGGCCATGTTCGCCTGCCAAGGGGCAGCGCGATTGAGACACTTGAAGGCTATGCCGATGGCGACTGGTGGGTGCAGGATTTGGCTTCGACCTTGCCGGTTCGCGTGATGGGCGCTGCGAATGGCCGGACGGTGCTGGACCTCTGTGCTGCTCCCGGCGGTAAAACGATGCAGCTGGCGGCGGCGGGTTGGGATGCTACCGCGCTGGATTTATCCGCAAAACGCATGGCGTTGCTCGATAGCAATTTGGAGCGGACGGGGCTTAAAGCCGAGACGGTCATTGCCGATTTGCGTAAATGGGATAGCGAGGCACAATATGGCGCGGTGCTGCTCGACGCGCCGTGCAGTGCCACCGGCACGTTCCGCCGCCACCCCGATGTGCTGCACCGGATCGGCGAACGCCAAATTGCCGAGCTGGTGGAGTTGCAGGCATCTTTGCTGGGCCATGCGGCGACGCGCGTGAAGCCGGGCGGAATGTTTGTCTTTGCCACCTGTTCGCTGGAACCAGCAGAAGGCGAAGCGCAAACGGCGGCATTTTTGCAAAGCCACCCCGATTTTGTCGTAGCGCCGATTGACGCCGCGCTTTTGCCTGCGGGCGTTACCGCGCAAAATGGGCAGGTTCGCGCCTTGCCGGGCATGTATGCCGATCAGGGCGGGCTCGACGGCTTCTTCGTTGCGGCCTTTACGCGCACCGGATAGCGTCTGCTTATGATGCCACCAACCCTTACGACCCAGCGTTTAATTATCGCCCCTATGACCATGGAGCATTGGGAGGCCTATGCCGCCGCATGGGCCGATCCGCAGATGACGGAGTTCATTGGCGGAAAGCCGCGCACGCGGACTGAAAGCTGGGGCAAGTTTCTGGCGGCCTCGGCGCTCTGGCAGCATATGGGCTACGGATATTGGAGTTTTCTCGACCGCAACACTGGCGATTTTTTGGGTAATGGCGGCCTCAGCTGGTTCGAACGCGGCATCGCCGGTTTAGAGGGTGTGCCAGAGGCTGGCTGGGCATTTGTACCAGATGCCTGGGGAAAAGGCCTCGCCACTGAGGCTATTTCGGCAATTCTGGCATGGGCGGATAAGGAGCTGGCGGCTCCAGAAATACGCTGCATTATTGACGAGGGAAATCTTGCGTCAAAACGTGTTGCCGAGAAATTGGGCTTTCGTTTCTTGCAAACAAGCGAGGAAGAAATCGGCCTCATTTCGCTTTACGGTCGCAAAGCCGGGGATAAAGCGGCGGATTAGCTGTGCATAACGGGGCGGTGTTCTTGCCCCTTGTTGCACTAATGGCTAAGCGCCAATCATGTCTGGTCCCATCCGCATCGCGCCCTCGATCCTGTCCGCCGATTTTGCTCGTTTGGGTGAAGAAGTGCGCGCGATTGACGCGGCGGGTTGTGACTGGATCCATGTCGATGTGATGGACGGGCATTTTGTGCCGAATATCACCATTGGTCCTGCCGTTGTCAAAGCTCTCCGCCCGCACAGCGCAAAGCCGTTTGATGTGCATCTGATGATTTCACCGGTCGACCAATATGTGCAGGATTTTGCCGAGGCGGGGGCGGATATCATCTCGTTCCATCCAGAGGCTGGCCCGCATCCGCACCGCACAGTGCAGTTGATTAAGTCGCTCGGCAAACAGGCGGGGATTGTGCTCAATCCACACACGCCAGCCAAAATGCTCGATTATCTGATCGAGGATATCGATCTGGTCTTGATCATGAGCGTGAACCCCGGCTTTGGCGGACAAAGCTTTGTCCATAGCCAGCTGCGCAAAATTGAAGCCGTTCGCAAAATGATCGACAAAACCGGACGTGATATTCGGTTGGAAGTGGACGGCGGCATCACCACTGAAACGGCACCGCTGGCGATTGCAGCCGGGGCCGATACCTTGGTCGCTGGCACCGCGACTTTCAAAGGCGGGCCGACCGCTTATGCCGCCAACATCGCCGCCCTGAGGGGGTAATGAACGAGGCTGCTGCGCATAATAAAGATGCAGGCTCGCCATTGGCGATTCGGCCGAAAAGCGGAATGCAAGATTTGATCTCGCGTGCGTCTTTGATGCTGTACCAACTCAGCTGGCGTACTCCGCTGCACAAGATGCGGATTTCAGGGAAGCTGCCGCTGAAATTGCTCGCCGCGCCTAAAGATCCGCTGGCTGGCGACGAAGCGCGCGGCACTGCGATCCGAATGGATCGGTTCCGGTTCGCGGGCATGGATTTCAACACGCGCGACGGTAATTTTGCCGAGCCTGTATTGCCGCCGGTTTTTCTGAACTACATCCACCGTTTCGATTGGTTGCGCGACCTGGGTTCGGTGGCAAACCGCGTTGACGGTGCGCCGCTGGCTGTGGCGATCGCTGACAAATGGCTGGCGGCCCATGCCGATAGACCGCGCAAACCGGCATGGGACATC
>JBEBKE010000294.1:0-2734 GCA_040079555.1 Sphingorhabdus sp.
TGGCCATAGAGGTCGTTGATCTTTTTAAATCCGTCGAGATCAAGCATCATGAACGCGGCTGATTTTCCGCGACGCGACGCGCGGGTGCTAAGCTCTGCGGTCTTTTCTTTGATCGCGCGACGGTTGAACAAATTCGTCAACGGGTCGGTAATCGCAAGATGTTTGGCGCGAACCTCTGCTTGTTTGTAGACATCGACCTCGCTGCTGAGATTTGCAGTGCGACGCCAGATTAGCAAAATTAGGGCAATGTTGAGTAGGAGGGCGGAGACCATGGCTTGATCGGTCGATCCAATCGCTCCAGCATATTTGCGAACCAGCTGCCCACCAACTGAGCCGCCCAAATAGACAAACATCCCAATGGTGCATGCCGTCATCACGATCTGCCCAAGAGGCGGACGCGTATCCTTTACGGCGGCATTGTCCGCGGCTTCGCTATACGCCATGCTATCGATGTCACTCGCCATTTGGATTTGCCCCAGATATTCCAATCAATATGGACCAATAAAGGTCAATTTTGGGTTAACCGCAGTCCATAATGGCGGAATGCCGGCCTGCGGGATTGCCGCTTGATTATTTTCATGGTCGCGACTAATGGGCGCTATCCCGAAATTCGGGGCATCACAAAATGCGGTTTAAGACGCACGCCGGTCAGCGAGGTTTCGCCCACCGGCGTTTTCCGCATTTTATTGAATTTTTGAAGGACTAAGGCGAATGTTCGATAAGCTAAGCGACCGATTAGGAGGCGTATTTGACCGTCTGCGCGGTCGCGGCGCGTTGAACGAAGCCGATGTCCGCGAAGCCATGCGCGAAGTGCGCGTGGCCTTGCTTGAGGCGGACGTTGCCCTTTCGGTAGCGCGCGACTTTGTTGAAAAGGTCACCGAACAGGCAGTTGGCCAGTCGGTGCTGAAATCAGTCACCCCCGGTCAGCAGGTCGTGAAGATCGTCAACGACGCGCTCGTTGAGATGCTGGGGTCAGAGGCTAGCGAACTGAATCTTGCGGTTGCGCCGCCCGCGATCATCATGATGGTCGGTTTGCAGGGGTCGGGTAAAACGACAACGACCGCTAAAGTTGCCAAACTGCTGAAAGAAAAAGAGCGCAAAAAGGTGCTGATGGCGTCGCTCGACGTTAATCGCCCGGCAGCACAAGAACAGTTGGCGACGCTCGGCACGCAGATTGACGTTGCGACGTTGCCGATTGTTTCGGGGCAACAACCCGTCGATATCGCCAAGCGCGCTATGCAAGCCGCAAAGTTGCAAGGCTTTGATGTCCTAATGCTCGATACCGCTGGGCGTCTGAACGTCGATCAGCAGCTGATGGAAGAGATGAAGGCTGTCGCCAACGTCTCTAACCCGCAAGAAATTTTGCTCGTTGTCGATGCGCTGACCGGACAAGACGCGGTCAATGTCGCGACAAGCTTTGGTGAGCAAGTTGAACTAACCGGCGTAGTCCTGACCCGCCTTGACGGTGATGCGCGCGGTGGTGCGGCGCTTTCGATGCGTGCGGTCACGGGTAAGCCGATAAAATTTGCTGGCGTTGGTGAAAAGCTGGACGCGATTGAAGCGTTTCAGCCCTCGCGTGTTGCGGGCCGTATCCTGGGCATGGGCGACGTTGTCGGCCTTGTCGAGCGCGCCGCTCAGGCAATTGAAGTTGAGGATGCGGATAAGCTCGCCGCTAAAATGGCCAAGGGCCAGTTCGATCTGAACGACCTTCGTGCGCAGCTACGGCAAATGACCAAAATGGGCGGCCTTGGCGCGCTGGCGGGGATGATGCCGGGCATGAAGAAAGCCAAGGCGGCGATGGCGACTGGCGGCATGGATGATAAGCTGCTGCTACGCATGGACGCAATTATTGGCTCCATGACGCCGAAAGAACGCGAAAAACCTGCGCTTTTGAACGCGAAACGCAAGATCCGCGTCGCCAAAGGTTCCGGCACCACTGTGCAAGACGTCAACCGGTTGCTGAAAATGCACCAAGAGATGGAAGGCGCTATGAAGCGCATCAAGAAAATGGGCGGGCTGAAAGGCCTGGCCGCCATGTTCGGCAAATCCGGCGGGGATTTGGGTGCGACCATGGAGGGTATGGCGGGCCTCCCCAAAGGTGGTCTTGGCGGAATGGGCGGAGGCGGTGGCTTCCCCAGCCTTCCGGGAATGCCCGGCGGAGGTTCTGGCGGAATACCTGCGGACCTTGCAAACCTATTAAATAAAAAGAAGTAACCATTTTAATCTATTGAAATATATCTGAAAGGTAATTTGTTATGTCATTGTCAATGCGTCTCGCACGTGGCGGTTCTAAAAAGCGCCCTTACTATAAAATCGTTGTGGCCGACGCCCGCGCACCACGTGATGGTAAATTCATCGAACGTATCGGCAGCTACAATCCTTTGCTCGCCAAAGATGACGCAAACCGCATCATTCTTGACGGAGAGCGTGCAAAGCATTGGTTGGCAGCGGGCGCGCAGCCAACGGACCGTGTTGCCCGTTTCCTTGATGTCACCGGCGTCAAAGAGCGTGCAGCCAAGGTCAACGCAAAGAAAGGTGAACCCGGCCAGAAAGCCAAGGATCGCGCTGAAGACAAGGCAACCAAGGCGGCTGAAGCTGCTGAGGCCGCTGCAGCCGCAGCCGCCGCTCCTGCGCCAGTTGTAGAAGAAGTTGTTGAAGAAGCCGCACCTGTTGAAGTGGTTGCAGAAGAAGCGCCTGTCGCTGAAGCAGCTGCTCCTGAAGAAGCACCTGCGCC
>JBEBKE010000295.1:0-2722 GCA_040079555.1 Sphingorhabdus sp.
TCGTGACTTTATCCACATCGCCGCGATAAGCTTTGCTGGCGTGGGGGCAGGCGCAGTTGCACTGCCGCTGGTTAGCCAAATGGGCGCAAGTGCAGACGTCTTGGCGCAAGCATCGATCGAAGTTGACGTGTCATCGATTGAAACTGGGCAAGCGATTAAGACGATGTGGCGCAAACAGCCTGTGTTTATCCGCAACCTTACCGCTGCGGAAATCAGCGAAGCGAATAAAGTTTCTGTCTCAACGCTCCGCGATCCGCAAACATTGGCTGAACGCACCAAGCCGGGCAAAGAAAACTGGCTGATTACTCTGGGCGTTTGCACGCATTTGGGCTGCGTACCGCTCGGCGCGTCTTCCGGTGAGGTGAAAGGCGAATTTGGCGGCTATTTCTGCCCTTGCCATGGTTCGCATTATGACACCGCCGCGCGCGTCCGCAAAGGCCCCGCGCCATTGAACCTTGTGGTTCCAGAATTCGCATTTCTTTCCGACACAGTCGTGAAAATTGGTTAAGGGAGCGCTAGAACAATGAGCGTTGAATGGGCAAACGAATATAAGCCAGGCGGTCCGCTGATGCAGTGGGTTGATTACCGGCTTCCGATCCCGCGTTTGATGTATAACGCGATTGGTGGCGGTTACGAAGTTCCGCGTAACTTCAACTGGTTCTATAATTTTGGCGTGCTTGCCGGCGTTGCTTTGATGATTCAGATCATCACCGGCATCGTTTTGGCGATGCACTACAACTCCAGCCTTGGCGGCGCATTCAACAGCGTTGAGCACATTATGCGGAACGTAAACGGCGGCTGGTTCCTCCGTTATGCGCACATGAACGGCGCAAGCTTCTTCTTCATCGTGGTCTATATCCACATTTTCCGTGGGTTGTATTACGGATCATATAAAGCGCCGCGCGAAATGGTGTGGCTGCTTGGTGTCGTTATCTTCCTGTTGATGATGGCAACCGGCTTTATGGGCTATGTGCTTCCTTGGGGGCAAATGAGCTTCTGGGGTGCGCAGGTTATCACGGGCTTCTTCTCCGCTATTCCGGTTGTTGGTGAGCCGCTGCGTCAGTGGATTCTCGGTGGTTTCGCGCCGGATCAGGCTGCGTTGACGCGCTTCTTCTCGCTGCACTATTTGCTGCCATTTGTGATTTTGGGTGTGATTATCCTGCACGTTTGGGCGCTGCACATTCCCGGTTCGGGCAACCCGACTGGCGTTCCGGTGAAGACGAAGGAAGATACGCTTCCGTTCCATCCATATTACACCACCAAGGACGGCGTCGGCCTTGGCGTTTACTTGCTGATTTTTGTGGTATTGACGTTCTTTGCGCCAAACTTCCTTGGCCATCCGGATAACTATATTCCGGCGAACCCGCTTTCGACGCCAGCGCATATTGTGCCTGAATGGTATTACTGGCCGTTCTACGCGATCCTGCGTGCGTTCACGGTCGACTTCCTGTTCATTCCAGCGAAGTTGCTCGGCGTGCTTGCGATGTTCGGGTCGATTGCCTTGCTGTTCTTCCTGCCTTGGCTGGATACATCGCCAGTGCGGTCGGGCAACTATCGCCCGTTGTTCAAAAAGTTCTTTTGGTTCGGCCTGGTTCCTTGCATCGTCATCCTTGGCTATTGCGGCGTCATGCCAGCCGAGGGGATGTACATTCTGCTAAGCCAGCTGGCCGCTGCATATTATTTCGCGCATTTCTTGATCATTTTGCCGATCATCTCGCGCATCGAAAAAACCTTACCGCTTCCAAATTCGATCACCGAAGCGGTAACCGGCAAGCCTGCGCTCGCCGCTGCCTAACAGGGAAAGATAGGGATTATGATTCGTCTTGGCGCTTTTCTGATTGGGCTGTTCATGGCCGGTTGGTTGCTGGTTTCGGCTGGTGTCACCACCTATGAAATGATCACCGAACCTGCGGTGGAAACTGCGGAACACAAGTTCCACAAGCTTCCTAAAGCGGTGTCGTTCAAACATGACGGCCCATTTGGAAAATTTGACAACGCGCAGTTACAACGCGGGTATAAAGTTTATGCAGAGGTTTGTTCAGCATGCCACAGCCTGAACCAAATTGCCTTCCGTAACTTGTCGGAAATTGGTTACAGCGAAGACGAGGTGAAGGCGATTGCGAAAGCGGCGCAGGTGCCTAGCATTAACCCCGAAACGGGTGAGCCAGCGACGCGTGCAGGTCTGGCGACAGATATGTTGCCTTCGCCTTATGCGAATGAAACGGCGGCGCGTGCGGCGAATAACAATGCGTTGCCACCTGATCTTTCGTTGATGACAAAGGCGCGCCACAATGGCCCAGCGTATGTCTATTCATTACTGACAGGGTATGAAAAAGTTCCTGCTTCCCTGCCAAAGGAAAATCAACCGGGAGCCGGGTTGCACTACAATCCGTATTTCGCGAACCTCAACCTTGCGATGGCGGCTCCGCTCTCCAATGGTCAGGTGACGTTTGACGACGGATCGAAAAATGACGTGAAGTCGATGGCAAAGGACGTGGCTGCATTCCTGACTTGGACCGCAGAGCCGAAAATGGCGAAGCGTAAATCGGTGGGTTGGGCAGCCTTGGTCTTCTTGATCATCTTCACCGGCCTGGCCTATCTGTCGTACCGTCAGGTTTGGGCTGGCAAAGAGCATTGAAGCAGCCGACTGCGGAAAAGCAATGGGCTCGCAGTGCTTGTCCGCGCTGCGGAAAAAGTGCTCCGTTAAAGCTGATCATCGGTG
>JBEBKE010000296.1:0-2712 GCA_040079555.1 Sphingorhabdus sp.
TGCCTTTGTACATCTGGTTCCGCGTGCGCCCGTGGACGGTGATGAGCTTCGCGCCCAAATCCTCGGCGATGTGGGCCAGTTCTGGCGCATTCAGGCTGCCATGATCCCAACCCATGCGCATCTTGACCGTAACTGGAACCGAGACGGCGTCGACGGTCGCTTTGATCAGGCTGGCCGCCAGCGGCAAGTCACGCATTAAGGCGGAACCAGCGTCCCCGTTTACAACCTTTTTAACCGGACAGCCCATGTTGATATCGATGATCGCAGCACCCCGATCTTCGTTCAGCTTTGCCGCCTCGCCCATTTCATGGGGCGTACAACCTGCAAGCTGCACCGAGACCGGCTCTTCCGAATAATGCCATTCTGCCTTTTGCAGCGATTGCCGCGTTTCACGGATCATCGCTTGGCTGGCGATCATTTCGGTGACGTTCAGTCCTGAGCCGAAACGACGGACAATCGCGCGAAACGGCATATCAGTCACGCCCGTCATCGGCGCAAGCACGACAGGGCAGTCAATGGTTATGGACCCGATGTTGATGGGTGAAAGCGGCATCATTAAAACCTTGAACTATTGTTTTGGCCGCTCTCGTTAGAAAGTTGCCTAAAATTTAGGCAGGCACCTAGCTTTATTCAGCTTGGCGCGCAAGTTTTGCCGCGTTAGGGCGCGAACGATGACGTCGAGTGGCAAAATCGCAGCGATAATCGTTGCAGCGGGTAGCGGCAGTCGCGCAGGTGAAGGTGTGCCCAAGCAATTTCGGTTGCTGGATGGCAAGCCGATGTTGCGCCACAGCCTCGACGCGTTCGCCGCACATCCTGCCATTGACTGCGTAGTCGTAGTCGTTGCTGAGGGCCAGCAAGGACAGGCGAGCGCAGTGATCGGCGAAACTCGTGACACCCTTGTCGTCACCGGCGGGGAAACGCGCAGGGAGAGCGTCCGCAATGGGCTTAAACAGCTCCAAATACTGCAAGGATTTGACCGCGCCTTAATCCACGATGCAGCGCGCCCTTTTCTGCCGGCAAAAATTATTGACGACCTGATTTCGGCGCTCGCGATTGATGCAGGCGCCGTCCCCGCCTTGCCCGTCACCGACAGCCTTGCGCGAAGCCATGATGGCGCGATTCTTTCCGCCAGTGAGAACCGCGACGGCCTTTGGCGTATTCAAACACCACAGGCTTTTGATCTAGCTGCAATTTGTGCCGCACATGACGGTTGGGACAGCGCCCAAGAAGCAACCGATGATGCCCGAATGGCGATGGCTGCGGGCTATTCCGTCGCAATCATCCCCGGCGACGAACGCCTTGCCAAATACACTTTCGCCAGTGACTTTCGTGAACAACCAGCGCAAAACGCTGCGATGCAGATATTTCGCACTGGAACTGGCTTTGACGTGCATCGCCTCGTCGAAAATGAGGATCTGTGGCTTTGCGGCATCAAGGTTCCGCACGATAAAGGTTTGTCAGGCCACAGCGACGCCGACGTGGCGCTCCATGCACTCACCGACGCAATTCTTGGTGCGGCGGCGTTGGGCGATATCGGCGATCACTTTCCGCCCAGTGACCTGCAATGGCGCGGCGCAGCGTCAGATCGCTTTCTGGCGTATGCCGCCAGCATCGTTACAGCCAAAGGCTATGCGATTTGCAATGTTGACGTCACAATCATCTGCGAAGCCCCGAAAATCGGTCCGCATCGCGCGAAAATGCGCGAGCGCGTCAGCGACATTTTGCAAATACCGATTGACGCCGTCTCAATCAAAGCCACAACAACAGAAAGATTGGGCTACACCGGCAGAGGCGAAGGGATCGCAGCACAGGCGGTCGCCACATTGATGAAGGAGCAAGGACATGCGGCGTAAATTTTTCGGTTTCGGTGCAGCATTTATTGCACTTGGAACGCAACCCGCAGCGGCGGCGACGCAGGATTTTTGTTTCACCCGAACCGAAACACGCATGGCGCTAAGCTATTTCGCGCCGTTGTTGGTGGAAGGTTTTGTCAAAAGCTGCACGCCGCATTTAACCGCGGAAGCGCCATTGCTTCTCAAAGGTCCGGAGATGGCGGCAAGCTATCGCGCTGTCGCAAACCCGACCGATGTCGATATGGCTGCGCTGTTTGCAAAACTCGGCGGTGTCACAGGCGATACGCCACCGGCCATGTCGATGGACACCATCGCGAATGAGTTATTCGCTGATATGGCCAAGGACATCAAAGCGGACGAGTGCGTCATAGCCGACAAGCTGGTGGACGATCTGGCTGCCTTGCCCGCAGTTAATATGATCGGCCTGGTAGAAACCGGCATGATCATGGCTGAATTAAAAGACCGCCAGAAAAAGGCGAAACGGACGAAAAAGCCGATAGCGCCGTCCATTTTTTGTGAAGGATAAGCGTATTCCAATGCAATCCACTCTGCCAAAAAGCGTCTTCAATCTGGCCAAACAGGTTGTTGAAGCCAATCGCGCCGCTGGCAGGACAGTCGTTACCGCTGAAAGCTGCACCGGCGGGCTCGTCGCTGCGGCACTGACCGAAATCCCGGGCAGTAGCGCGGTTCTGCAATCCGGCTTTGTGACCTATTCCAACGAGGCAAAGATCAAAACGCTGAAAGTCGGCGAAGAGTTGATTGAAACCTTTGGCGCGGTGTCGATCGCGGTCGCGTGGGCGATGGCGCAAGGCGCCTTAAAGCGCAGTAGTGCCGACATTGCCGTTGCGATCAGCGGTGT
>JBEBKE010000297.1:0-2712 GCA_040079555.1 Sphingorhabdus sp.
GCGGGATCGGATTTCGGCAGGTCCAGCCTATAGTCGGTCATGGTGTAACCAGTCGAAGCATTGGTATCGGCACCAAAGGCCAGCCCCAGCCGCTCCAGCATTTTGACCATTTCCCCTTCGGGAACATTGGTCGTGCCATTAAACGCCATATGCTCGATGAAATGCGCGAGGCCCTGCTCGTTATCGGCCTCAGCCGCAGAACCAAAATCGAACGCCATGCGGACCAGCACCTGATTTTGCGGGCGGTTATTCGGGCGGATCGCATAGCGAAGCCCGTTGGGCAGTCGGCCATAGATGATGCTGTCATCCGCTGGCAGATCGGACTTATCGCTGTTCCACGGCGCAGTGCGCTCCACGCTTGATGGCGGAGCGGATTGCGATTTGGACCATAAAGGTGCTGCGACAGCCAGCAAAGGCAGCGCGATGATAACGAGTTTGAATGCTTTCCCCATCAGGCACTTATGCCCGATGTGGCCCGGCATTCAAGCAACGCTCGTCGAAATTATTTGCCCTTACGCAGCCGGTGGCTGACCATATCAAGCACAGCGCCCTCGCCTTCCTCGGGCAACAATCCCAACCGGCGTGCGACTTCCTGATAGGCTTCGGCTTCGCCGCCAAGATCGCGGCGGAACCGGTCTTTGTCCAGCTTTTCTCCGGTTTCAATATCCCACAAACGGCAGCCATCGGGGCTGATTTCGTCGGCAAGAATCACGCGGCTGAAATCACCGTCGAACAAGCGGCCAAATTCCAGCTTAAAATCGATCAGGCGGATGCCAATCGCAGCGAACATGCCGCACATGAAATCATTGATGCGGATCGCCATCGACGAAATGTCCTGCATCTCTTCCTGCGTTGCCCAGCCAAAACACGCGATATGCTCTTCGCCAACCAACGGATCGCCCAGCGCGTCGTCTTTATAGCAATATTCCAGCAACGTGTGCGGCAACGGTGTGCCCTCTTCGATGCCAAGTCGCTTTGACAAAGTCCCCGCTGCGACGTTGCGGACGATGACTTCAATCGGGATGATCTCCACCTGCCGCACCAATTGCTCACGCATGTTCAGACGGCGGATAAAATGGGTCGGAATGCCGATATGCGCCAGTCGGGTAAAGACATGCTCGGACACGCGGTTATTGACCACGCCTTTGCCCGCAATCGTTCCCTTTTTCTGTGCGTTAAACGCGGTGGCATCGTCCTTAAAATATTGGATCAGCGTGCCGGGCTCTGGGCCTTCATACAGAATCTTGGCCTTGCCTTCATAGATTTTGCGGCGACGGGTCATGGGCGTATCCATTCTGAAACGGCGAAAACAAATAACCCCGGCGACGCTGTGCCGGGGTGCACATGGCCTATAGCCCAACCGCCGATATCGTGCAATTGAAGTTCGATTGAGTGCCAGAAACTAACGGAGATCGCGTGCCCATCGACATCGACCTGTTGCTGCGCGGCTATGCGAACGGCGTGTTTCCGATGGCCGACGCGCGTGACGATGCCAATGCCTATTGGGTTGAGCCAAAGCGGCGGGCCATTCTGCCGTTGACCGGATTTCGCGTGTCGCAATCGCTTGGCAAAACCATCCGCCAAGACCGGTTCCGCGTCACCGCCGATATCGAATTTGCGCAAGTGATCGACACCTGCGCAGCCGTGGCACCTGACCGTGACGAGACATGGATCAATGCAGACATCGAAGCGGCTTTTCGCTTGCTGCACGCCAAAGGTATGACGCATAGCGTCGAGTGTTGGCAAAGCGATGAACTCGTCGGCGGGCTTTACGGGCTATCGATGGGCCGCGCGTTTTTTGGCGAAAGCATGTTCTCGCGTGCGACCGATGCATCGAAAGTAGCGCTCGCTTGGCTGGTCGCACGGCTGAAAATGGGTGGTTACGAACTGCTCGATTGTCAGTTTATGACTGACCATCTGGCGTCGCTTGGTGCCATCGAGATTACGCAGGCGGCGTATCTGAAACTGTTGAAAAACGCGCTAAGCGGCGCTGATCAGGTTTCGACCGTTGCTTCACCATCGCCTTCAGGCGCTTCTTCAGGTTCTGGTTCCGGAGCCGCTACAGGGGCAGCACCAGCCTTTGGCTTAGTCGGCGATTGGGGCGCGTTGGATGGTTTCTTATCGTCGTCACTTGGCGCGACCAATTCACCCGGTGCAGGCTCTTCACCGGGGAAGCTCATTTTGCAGGCCTTAACCCAGACATCGTAAACCGGATGCTGCATGATGTTGGCCGCCGGATTTTCCTTAAACAACCAGCCGGAAAACACCCAGCGCCAGCGTTCGCTGTCATTGGTTCCCGGCGGACGTTCGCGCACGGCGACGCGGACAAACGCGCCTTGATCGGCGTAGGTTTCCCATGGAGCCGTCCGCTCACATGCCCGCACCAACAATGCCACTTTCCCGAAACGCACCGATTCACCGGGCTTGATTTCAAACTCGCGGGTCTGGCCGTTGCGTTTGTTCAGCAAGCTGACGACGGCCACGCGTTCGGCCATCGGTGTGCCGAGCTGTTCACCAACCGCCGCTGGAATATTCGCTGCAGAAGCAGCTGCTTTTTCTTTGGCTGTCTTTGCCGGTTTTTCAGCCGGCTTTGTGCTCGACGGATTGCACGCGGCCAATGCCGCTGCGCCGCCCGCGATCCAGACCAGCCGCGCGTAATTCATACAGCGTCGGGGCTCCATGCCTGATAGTCGCCAGTCACTTTCGCGCGAA
>JBEBKE010000298.1:0-2711 GCA_040079555.1 Sphingorhabdus sp.
AATGAAAAACAGTATGAGCTGGGTTAATAAGGTAATCGGTTGATGTTGGGTCGTCATAAGCGGCTGGTCTCCCTTGAAAATTTGGCTTATAGGGAGGTAGACGCTACAGGTTGGGCTTTCCCGTACTAGATTTGTTAGAATTTTTGTGATGCCCTGAAACACGCCTTGCAGTTCTATACTATTTGTATATAAAATAAAGTATGCGTTTTGAATGGGACAATCAAAAGCGGTTAACTAACCTTGATAAGCACAGCCTCGATTTTTTAGATGCCGTTGCCGTTTTCGAGACTCCGCATGTTGTTGTCCCATCAACCCATAGCAGCGAAGAGCGTAAGCTGGCTATCGGAATGCTGGAAGGACGTTTTGTTACCGTTGTTTATACGATGCGAAACGAGGCAATCAGGATCATCTCTTTTCGGAGGTCACGATATGAGGAAAGACAAAAATATCAAAAGCTACACGGCGGCTGAATTAAGGGCAAAACGCGCCGAAAGCCTGACGGATTGGCGCAGGGCCGATGCGATGAGCGACGGCGAACTCGAAGCGGCTGTCGCTACCGATGAGGGCGAACGCGATTTTTTTCCCGATTGGACGAAGGCCGAGTTGGTCTTGCCAGAATCCAAGCTCTCGGTGAACTTGCGCCTTGACCGTGAGATTGTCGATTTCTTTAAAGGCCAAGGACGGGGGCATATTTCCAGGATGCAAGCGGTTTTGAAAGCTTACGTTGACGCGCACCAGCAGCGTTAATACAAAGCCACCACGTAACCGTTCACTTGCACGGGTTTCAACCCTAAAATGTCGGCGATCACCACCAACGATTCATCCAGTTGGCTGATCTCGAACACCCCGCTAACCGGGCGGTTGGCAGCATTGTTGTTGAGCAGGAACAGGCGGCCTGGACGGTAACGGTTGATTTCAGCGATGACGCTGTGCAGGGGGCGGGCGGTGAACGCCAGCTTGCCGTCCCGCCAAGCGTTGGCTTCTTTCAGGTTTACGGCTTTTTTGATGGGTTGCAGGCTATCATCGCTGACTTGCAGTTGCTCCCCTGGTTTGAGTAGGCCAATGACATTGTTGTGTTCGCTGACTTGGACGATGCTTTCAAAGACGGTGACGGTACACGTTTCCCCGATGCGGGCGACACTGAAATCAGTCCCCAAGGCCCTGGATTCATGATGGCCGGAAACAATGACCAAGGGGCGTGACGGGTCATGGGCGACAAGCACCTCGGCTTCGCCGTGCAGCAGGCGGATCGTGCGTTGTTGTGGGCTGAAATCGAAGGCCACGGCAGTATCGGTATTAAGATATAAGCTGCTGCCGTCTTCCAGGCTTAGGATTTTGCGCTCGCCAGTAGAGGTCATCAAGTCTGCCAGTACGGCATCTTGCAGCATGGGATAACCCAGCGATAATGAAACCGCCAGCAACACGCTGGCGGCGGCCATCATCCAAGTCTTACCGGATTTTGTATGTTGGGCTATGGGTTCTATCGATTGCTGTGTGGCTTGACCTAGGTTTTGCCAATGGTTTCGCATTGCAAAAAAGGCTTGTCGGTGGGCGGGCGATTGGGCGACCCAGGCGTTGAAGTGTTGCCTGTCTTCGCCGGTGACGCGGCCGGAGTTCAGCCTAGCGGCCCACGCCGCCGCTTCCTGGTCGATTTTGTCTTGTTCGGGGTTGTTGTTCATCATCTTTCCTCTCTAATTTGCTGTCATTAGGTGACTAGCGACATCACGCCGCATTGCAATGCAGATGAATTATTTTTGTAGTTATAAGGAGGAAGACGACAGCGAGAGGTCAATGCCGTACTCGAACTGTGTCAATAATTGATATCGCCTATGCGGTTGTGGCAATGGATTAATGCCTTGGCGATGGACTTTTCTATCCAACTCAACGACTTGCCTAGTTTCTGGGCAATTACGGGTTGGGACAAGCCTTCAACATGGTGCAGCCGGACAATTTCCTGGGTCTCCGACGGCAATTCGCCCAGGGCTTGCTGGTACTGAGCCAGCAATTGGGCATAATGCGCTTGTTCCGCCAAGCAAGGTTCGGGAGAGGTGTAATCCATTTCCTCAACAGGGCGTTGCTCAAAGTGCTGCCGTTGACGGTTTTGGTGGCGGATATGGTCGATGAGCAAATTGTTGGCAAGGCGGATCAGGTAAGCGTTCGGATGCTTGATTATGCCGAGGTCCGGTATCGCCATCAATTTCAGATAGATGTCCTGCATTATGACTTCCGTGATGTCCTTCGAGCGAGTGCGGGCAAGCAGGAATTTTTCCAGTTCCGCGCTATGCGTCAGGTATAATTGTTCGACCTGAAGGGATTCGATACCGCGTAGTTCATTTACCGGAGTGTCGGACTCTCCTGCTTGGGGAAAGGTCAAGGTTAAGGAATTGGATGTCATCGCGTGGTGTTCAGGTTTTCTGGTTGTCTCTTACGTTACCTGTTGTTTCGGAAGTTCTGTCTAAATGTGCGAGTGCGCCAGTTTGTTTTGCATATTGGTGAGCATTATCCAATGAATCGCCCACCAAGGCTAATATATTAGCCATTAATCAAAGCATCGATTATTCCTCTTTCTAGGCAATTAAGCGGGAGTCATTAAAAAGGACACCGAAGATAGCAGTTTCAGGTTTGTGACCAATTCCACACAGTTTTGCGATTTTGACATAAAACTTCACTGTTGCTTTTTAGGGATTTTCCACACGATAATGCGAATACCC
>JBEBKE010000299.1:0-2705 GCA_040079555.1 Sphingorhabdus sp.
GCGTGTCTTGGGTGCTGGGCTGGCGGCAGATGCCTATCAGCTGGCGTTCACGCTGCCCAACACGTTCCGTCGCTTGTTTGCTGAGGGTGCATTTTCGGTTGCCTTTGTCCCGATGTATTCGCGCAAATTATCGGGCGAAGACGGCGAAGCTGACGCGGCGCAGTTTGCCGATGATGTGCTTTCGGTATTTATCTGGGTGCTCCTCGCCTTCTCGGCCCTGGCGATGATCGCGATGCCGATTATCGTCTATGGCCTGGCGTCAGAGTATCAGACCGTAGCCGGAAAGTTTGAGCTGTCCGTTTTCCTCAGCCGGATGACATTCCCCTATCTGTTTTTCATCAGCCTGGTGGCGATGCTTACCGGCCTTCTTAATGCCCGATCGCGCTTTGCCCCCGGGGCCATCGCACCAATCTTGTTTAATATCACGCTGATCGGCGGGATTATCGGCGGGTATTACTGGCGCGGAGCCAGCGTGGACGACACCAAAGTTGTCTACGCCCTCGCCGCGGCCGTGTCGCTATCAGGCTTTGTTCAGTTTCTGTATCTGTGGTGGGCCGTCCGCCGCGCAGGGCTGAAACTGCGCCTTCGCGTCCCAAAGCTGACCCCAGATGTGAAGCGGCTTGGCTGGGTGATCCTGCCCGCAACCTTTGGCGCCGGCATTTACCAGATCAGCCAATTCGTCGATACATTCTTTGCCACGTCGCTGCCGCAAGGGTCGCTGACGTTGCTTAAAATGGCGGATCGGCTGAACCAAATGCCGCTGGGGATCGTCGGCATCGCGCTCGGCACCGCCATTCTGCCGATGCTTTCGCGCCACATCCAATCGGATAATAAGTCGGAGGCGCAGCGGCTGCAAAGCAACGCGTTTGAAATGGCAACGTTGCTGACGCTGCCCGCCGCTGCCGCGCTCGCCATCTGCGCACCTGCCTTTGTCACCGCCTTTTTCGTCGGTGGAAAGTTTAAGCCAGAGGATGGCGTGATCATGGCGCAGATCACCGTGGCGCTTGTCGCGGGTCTGCCAGCCTATGTCATCGTCAAAATCCTGAACCCCGGATTTTTCGCGCGGTCGGATACCAAGACGCCGGTATATACTGCGCTTGCCTCATTGCTGGTCAATATTGGCCTCAACATCTGGTTCATCTGGGGCCTTGGCTTTGGCATCGTAGGGCTAGCGGCGGCAACCGCGATATCGGCTTCGCTCAATTGCCTGTTGCTCTATATGGTATTGCATAAGCGCGACTGGTTCCGTTTTACGGGCCAGCTTGGGGGCCGGATATTCCGCCAGCTAATCGCAACCGCCGCGATGTCGGCGGTTTTATGGTGGTTGATGGATGTGCTGTTTCAGCGTTTTTCGGGTAGCGTCATCGAACGTATCTGGTCTTTGCTGGTCCTGGTCGTCGGCGGCATGGCAATCTATGGCGGCGTCGGCTGGCTGGTCGGCGCAGTCGATAAAAAAGAGATCGCAACGTTGTTACGTCGCCGCAAAGCAACGCCCGAAGCTGTCGTTGCCGTCGAAACCAATTCATAGGATTAAGGTAAAATGCGCGTCGTCTCTGGCATTCAGCCCACGGGTAACCTCCATTTAGGCAACTATCTGGGTGCGATCCGCAATTGGGTGCGGATGCAGGATGATATGGCGACGACGGGCGGCGAGTGCCTGTTTTTCCTCGCCGACCTGCACGCGATTTCTTTGCCGCATGATCCCGCCGAGCTGACCGCGAACACCCGCGAAATGGCAGCCGCCCTGATCGCCTGCGGTATCGACACCGACAAATCGATCCTGTTCAACCAGACGCAAGTCCCCGCGCACAGCCAGCTGCAATGGCTGCTGACCGGCACCGCGCGCATGGGCTGGCTGAACCGGATGACGCAGTGGAAGGACAAAGCGGGCAAGAACCGCGAAGGCGCCTCGATTGCGTTGTTCACCTATCCCGTGCTGCAAGCCGCCGATGTTTTGCTGTATCAGGCAACGCATGTGCCGGTGGGCGATGACCAGAAACAGCATCTGGAACTCGCCCGCGACATCGCGCAGAAATTTAACAATGATTTCGGGGGTGGCGAAGAGATTTTCACTCTGCCCGAACCGATCATCCCGCCCGAAGCGGCGCGGATTATGTCGTTGCGCGACGGCGCGGCAAAGATGAGCAAGTCCGACCCATCGGACCTCAGCCGGATCAACCTGACCGACGATGCCGACGCGATCATGCAGAAAATCCGCAAAGCCAAATCCGATGCCGAACCATTGCCGAGCGACAAAGCTGGCCTTGCCGGACGGCCCGAGGCCGAAAATCTGGTGAGCATTTACGCCGCAATGGCGGGGGTCAGCGTCGATACTGTGCTGGCAGAGTTCGGTGGCCAAGGCTTTGGCGCGTTTAAACCGGCTTTGGGTGAATTGCTTGTGACGAAACTCACGCCGATTGCGGAACGGTTCAACGCATTGCGCGAGGACACCGACGCGATTGATGCGGCGCTGCGGGCGGGCGCTGCAAAGGCCCGCGATTTGGCCCAGCCCACGCTGGATAGAGCTTATGCGGCGCTGGGGTTGTTGCGGTGAGGGCTTAGTGGATCTAATCCCTTATTTTTATTAGTAACTATTTCTATATGGCATCTAGGCCGTGGACTCATAATGGCGCAGCCGTAGCCTGATGCAAGCGAGTTTGACCATGGCGAGGAAGGACGAGCCGAGCTTGTCGTAACGGGTTGCT
>JBEBKE010000300.1:0-2701 GCA_040079555.1 Sphingorhabdus sp.
AAGCACGGGCCCGTCGCCCACGCGGCACTCTACATAGGCCGCCGCGCGGGCGTCGGTGCCGTGGCCAATGGCGTGTTCGCTATAGTCGATGATGTCGAGCGGACCGCCGAGTGCTTCTTGCAAAGCGTTCGCGAGGGCCGAGATCAAGCCGCTACCCCGACCGCTGACCGATTGATCGGCCCCGTCGATGCGGATTTTGCCTGCAAAGATGCGTTCATCCAACTGCTTGGGGCTTTGGCTTTCTTGGAAGTCGATCAGCCGAAAACGGCCTTCGCCTTTCAGGTGATAGCGTGCTTCAAACGCTTCCCAAATGTCGCCGGCCATCAATTCACGGCCTGTGGTGTCGGACAGTTCTTGCACGGTGGACGAGAAATTGGCCTGCATGCGTTTTGGCAGTTTCAGGCCATAATCCTGCTCCAATACCCAAGCAACACCGCCCTTCCCGCTTTGCGAATTGACGCGGATGACAGCTTCGTAGCTACGCCCAAGATCGGCGGGATCGATAGGTAGATAAGGGACTTCCCAGATTTCGTCATTGCGTTTGGCTTGATGCGCAAAGCCCTTTTTAATCGCGTCCTGATGCGATCCGGAAAAGGCCGTGAAAACCAGCTCGCCAGCATAAGGGTGGCGCGGATGGACAGGCAGCTGATTGCAATACTCGACAGTCTGAATGACCTCATCAATATCTGAGAAATCCAAGCCTGGATGCAGGCCATGGGTGTACATGTTCAGCGCAACTGTCACCAAATCGACATTGCCTGTGCGTTCGCCGTTTCCGAACAGACAACCCTCAACGCGGTCAGCGCCCGCAAGCAAACCCATCTCTGTTGCCGCAATGCCAGTACCACGATCATTGTGCGTGTGCAGGCTGATAATCACTGCCTGGCGGTTCGGGATATTCCGTCCGAAATATTCAATCTGATCGGCATAGATGTTGGGCATCGCCGCCTCAACCGTCGCGGGCAGATTAAAGATGATTGGCTTTTCTGCCGTCGGCTGTAAAATCTCCATCACCGCCGCGCATACCTCGACGCTGAAATCCAGCTCGGCGGTCGAAAATGTCTCTGGCGAGTATTCGAAATGCCAATCGGTCTGCGGATATTTCGCAGCTTGTTCGGCAAGAATTTGCGCGCCTTCGATGGCGATTGCTTTCACGCCGGGCTTATCGAGTTGAAACACAATGTTCCGCCACGCAGGTGACACGGCGTTGTACAAATGGACGATGGCGCGCCGTGCGCCTGCCATCGATTCAAACGTATTTTCGATCAAATCACGGCGTGCCTGTGTAAGGCTTTGGATCATCACATCGTCAGGGATACGCCCGCTATCGACCAGATTGCGGATGAAATCAAAATCGGTTGCGCCCGATGACGGGAAACCGACCTCGATTTCTTTCAGGCCCACCTTGAGCAAAAGATCAAAAAAGCGGTTCTTTTTCTCCGCGCCCATCGGGTCGATCAACGCCTGATTGCCATCGCGCAGATCGGTGGAAAGCCAGCGCGGAGCTGTGTCGATTGTCTTGTTGGGCCATTGCCGGTCGGGCAAATGCACCTGCGGAAAGGCGCGGTATTTTCGAGACGGATCGTTCAGCATTATCGTTGCTCGCTGCTATTTTGGAACAGACCGATGGGTCTGTTAAATTTCAAGGTCGGTGGCAAAACCCTTAGGGCGGGTGCTCGGCCCTTAGCCAAGCAACGTCGCGCGCCTAAGGGCGCGTAAGTCGTAGGAGCAGCAGTGATGTGAAACGCTGTTTCATTATGCGATGGCTTTTTCACACATTGTTGCGCGCGTAAAGCAAAAATGCCTATTTTCGGCGATTGACTGCGATTTGGAAACCTGCGTGGCCACTGCCCATTCAACGGCCTAGTTGTTGTTGCTTTGCTGCAATAGGAAGAACAGAGGCGCGGTCAGCAAAGGTGCAACTTGCAAGGCATCCTTAAACATCCGGCGCGCCTTGGAATCGCCAACAACAACAACGTCATTGGCAAAGACTTCGGGATCTTCATAATTGCCGCGACGGATCGCTTCCAAATTATAAACTGCGGCAAAATCTTGCCCCTTAACCGTGCGGAACAGCACGACATCATCAAGCTTTGCAAACTCGGATGCGCCTTTCGCGGTCGCAACGGCGCGCATCAGAGTCATTTTACCAATGACAGGATACAACCCGGGTTCGCGCACCTGACCATCGACGGTTATCACTTGGCTGACCGTTTCTTTCAGGTTCACCGTTACTTGCGGATCGCGAATATAGCGCGTGCTTAGACGCCCTTCGATTTCCTCTTCGACCTCAGCGGGCGTCCGCCCTGCCGCTTCGACAATTCCAGCCAATGGGAACGATATCCGGCCGCTGGCATCGGTTTGCACTTCGCGAGCGCTCAGCTCTTCAATCCCGAATACATCGATAATCAATTTATCGAACGGACCGATCAAATAGGGACGCGTTTCGGCCAGCAAATCGCTGCGTTCTGGCGGGGGCAAGGCTGTCCCGGACAAAACCTGAATCCCTTCAGCGCCGCCCACAGCCGCCGGTCCGGCGCAACCAGACAATGCAGCAATTGATGCGATCAGCAGAGCGAGCTTTTTCATGTTCATGTCCCTCAATAAAGCTGTGTGTCTGCTAGACGAAGCAGCGTCCCTGTTCCAGCCGCTTTTTGTCAAATCGTAACGCGTTGTGCACGATTTCGCATTAACCGCGCCT
>JBEBKE010000301.1:0-2701 GCA_040079555.1 Sphingorhabdus sp.
GTGGCGGCAAAAAAGGCGGCGGCTTTGGCGGATTGCCACAACGCGCGGACGGCAAAAGCTGGTGGCCCGTGATTGCAATAGGCCTTGCGTTGCTGTGGACCAGCTGGACCAGCGTCCACCGTCTGGATTCGCAAGAGCAAGGCGTCGTTACTTTCCTTGGCAAATATCAGCGGACGGTGGGGTCAGGTATTGCGCTGACTTTGCCTGCGCCGCTTGAACAGATGACAAAGATCGACACGCAAGGCATCCGGCGCACCACAATCGGTTCGCCAAAAGCGAGCAACGATAACCTCGTTCTGACCAAGGACGGGAGCCTGATCGATATGTCGTATGAAATCGGTTGGTCGATCCGCGATCCCGAGCGGTTTTTGTTTCAGCTCGATAAGCCCGAAACGACCGTGCAAGAAGTCGCTGAAAGTGCGATGCGCGCCGCCGTTGCGACGTTTGATTTGAACCAAGCGTTCGGCAGCAGTCGCGGCGAAATCGAAACGCAAGTGCAGACGCGGATGCAAGCAATTCTCAAAGAATATAATTCGGGCGTAAACATTCAGCGCGTGACGATTTTGCAATCCGATCCTCCGGCAGAGGTCAATGATGCGTTCCGCGCCGTTAACGCCGCACAGCAACGCAAAGAGAGCTATCTGAACGATGCACGCGGCTATGCCAGCCGTGCCACCGAAACCGCATTGGGTGAAACAGCCGAGTTCGACAAGATTTACGAGCAATATAAAACTGCGCCGAACGTGACTAAGCGCCGGTTATATTATGAAACCATGGAGCAGGTGTTGAGCAAAGTGGACAAGACCATTGTCGAAAGCGGCGGCGTGACGCCGTATCTGCCGCTGCCAGAAATTCGCCGTCGCGCCGAAAAAGCGCCTGACGAAGGCGTCGTTGTAACGGGGAAGAAATGATGGAACGCGCAGTTTTCCGCAACCCGATCGCGCTAAGCTTACTAGGTCTTGGCCTGATCGTCTTGTTAATGCAGACGGTTTCTATCGTCCCAGAAACAAAGCAGGCGATTATCAGCAACTATGGCACGCCGCTGCGTGTTGTGAACGGCTATACCCCAAAAGAGCGCTTTGGCGACCGTATCACCGGCCTTGCGTTCCGCATTCCGTTTGTTGAGCAGATCAATCTGATCGACAAGCGTATCTTGAGCGTTGAGATGGAGCGGCAAGAGGTGCTGTCGACTGACCAACTGCGGCTACAAGTCGATGCCTTTGCGCGGTTTCGGATCACCAACCCCGTTTTGATGTACAAAACCAGCCGCACCGAAGAACGGCTGCGTGACCAGTTAAAGACAATTCTGGGATCGCGCCTGCGCAACGAGCTGGGCAAAAGGTCGTTCGCGACGTTGCTGAGCCCAGAGCGCGGCGAAGTGATGGAGAATATTCAGACATCGCTGAACCGCGAAGCCAGCCGCTATGGCGCTCAAATCATCGATGTCCGCATTAAGCGCGCCGACCTGCCCGATGGCACACCGTTGACCGAAGCGTTCAACCGCATGGCCAGTGCGCGTCGTCAGGAAGCCGTCGCCATTGATGCTGAGGGTCAAAAGGAAGCGCAGATCATCCGCGCGACCGCCGAAGCGGAAGCCGCACGCATCTATGCTGAAAGCTTTAACAAGGATCCGGAATTCTATGATTTCTACCGTGCGATGCAATCCTATCGCAAAACTTTCCGCGAGGATGGCGAAAACGGTAAAACCAATGTGATCCTGTCGCCAAACAGCGATTATCTGAGAAAATTCCGTGACGGCGGCTAACATTTGAAGTCGCTTGTCGAAGCAGGTTGACGGTTTGCCGACGATGGGTCGGTGGTTCCGGTCATTCAACGGGCATTCAGCTTTTGACGGTCAGGAACTGGTAACTTTTCGGCAGTTGTACTGCCAAACAGACTGTAAATGAAGGGACGATATTAGTGCGATACGCTTATGGAGTAACAGCTCTTTTACTGCTTTCGGGTAGCGCCTTTGCGCTTTCAACCGGAAACCCCGGCGGCCCCGTTCCTGTTCCAGGAACTGTGGCGTTGGTCCAATCGGGCATGGCCCCCAAAGGCGCGCCGGATAGCTTTGCCGATCTGGTCGAACAGTTGCAGCCTTCGGTCGTCAATATCGCGACCAAGCAAAAGGTCGAGGTAGTCGCGGGCATCAATCCCTTCACCGGCGAACGCGTAACGCAAAAGCAGGAACAGCAAAGCGGTGGATCCGGCTTTGTGATTTCCGCTGACGGCTATATCGTCACGAACAACCATGTGATCGCCGGTGGCCCGGATGGAAACGCTGTTGACCGCGTAACCGTCACCATGTTTAGCGGCAAAGAATATGATGCCAAAATCGTAGGTCGCGACCCGACCTCGGACGTCGCTTTGCTCAAAATCGATGCAACCAACCTGCCTTTCGTCGAAATGGAATCTTCGACGAAGAACCGCGTCGGTGACTGGGTGATTGCCATCGGCAGCCCCTTGGGCCTCAACAGTTCGGTGACAGCGGGCATCATCTCTGCGCTGCAACGTAATATCGGTGCAGGCGGCGCGTATGACCGCTTCATCCAAACCGACACCGCGATCAACCCTGGCAATAGCGGCGGTCCGTTGTTTAACTTGCAAGGTAAAGTCATCGGCATCAACAACCGCCTGATTTCGCCCATCGGCGCAAATATCGGCGTTGGCTTTGCCATTCCTGCCGAAGAGGCCGTGCCGG
>JBEBKE010000302.1:0-2690 GCA_040079555.1 Sphingorhabdus sp.
CGCTTTGTCTCAATCACTCGTCCGCGAAACTTATGACCTAGTTATCCTTGATTGGTCGATGCCGAAAAAGGACGGGCTGGAAACGCTGAACTGGATGTCCACCGCGATGCAAGAGCGTCCGCCGGTCATCATGATGACTAATCGCACCGCGAAAAAGGACATCACTGACGCGCTGAACGCTGGCGCCGATGACTATATTACAAAACCAGAAGATCGCAGCGTCATTGCCGCACGCATCAACGCAATGCTGCGCCGCAACGCCGGCAGCGGCGCGTTCGATACCAAAGCGACCTATGGCAAATATGATTTCGACCGCATCGAACAGACGGTAACGTTTGACGGCCAAACGGTCATGATGACGGCAAAGGAATTCGAGCTTGCCGATTTGTTCTTCCGCAATCGTGATCGCACCTTGTCGCGTAACTATATTATGGAGACAATCTGGCGCACCACAGCGGCTTTGGCCACGCGCACGCTGGATATGCACATCTCGCGTGTCCGGTCGAAGCTGGATCTAAAACCGGAAAACGGATTTCGTATTTTCACCGTGTTTGGTTATGGCTATCGTCTGGAAACCATGGAGCCAAAGTGACGCTAAGATGCGCATCCTTTTAACCTCGGTTGCATTGGGCCTGTTGGCCTTTGCGGCGCCTGCGCACGCAGCGCCCGACGATGTGCTGGTTTACGAGGTCAAAAAGGGTGATACCCTTATCGATCTTGGTACCAAATATTTCGCGCGGGTCGGCGATTACCATATCGTCCAAAAAGCCAATAAAATCCGCAATGACCGCGCAATTCCTGTGGGAACTAAACTCCGGATTGCGCGCAGCCTGTTGAAATTCCGAAACAGCACCGCGCAAATTGTTTCGTTTAGAGGCAATGTGGTGCATGTTGTGCGCGGTGCCCAAAACGCTGTGACCAAAGGTGCAAATCTTGGCGAAGGCTCGACCCTGCGGACGGCCGGTTCGTCCTTTGCGACCTTCACCTTGGAAAATGGTTCGAGGATATCATTGCCCTCCAACAGCGACCTTAGAATTGTGCGGTTGCGGCGTTATCTGATCGATTCCAGCCTCGATTATGATTTTGAAGTCGGTCGCGGTGCGGCAAAATCCAAAGTGACCCCGTTGACCAACGGCAATGACCGCTATGTCGTCAAAACGCCAAAAGCGGTTTCGGCGGTACGCGGTACCGAATTCCAGTCGCGTTATGATGAGGCAACCGGCAGCGACTTTTCCGAGGTGAGCGAAGGCGCGTTGGCGGTAACGCTTCCCGGTGATACGCAGACCGACATGGCTGCGGGCAATGGCTTGGCGGTGAAATCCGATGGCGCAGTTATCAAAGAAAGCTTGATTGCTCCGGTCGAATTGCCGACCGCAGGGCAACTGCAAAAAGAGAATATCGTCAGCTTTGCCGCACCAGAACAAATCGCGTCGAATGGCCTGCGCGTCTCCTTGGCATCGGATGCTGGCTTTATCGACGAATTGGCCGAGGCTAGTTTCAGCAACGGCAAAGCCGTTTTCGAAGGCATCGACGACGGCAATTATTTCGCGCGTTTTCGCGCTGTATCGGCTAGCGGTATTGAGGGTATGCCTGTCACCTATGCGTTTAAGCGCAGGCTGAATAGCGTTTCGGCCAGCGGCGGCAAGGGCGATTTCGGCTATGCGTTCAAATGGGCGGGGCAAGGCCGCGGCCAGTTGCTGTACCATTTTCAACTTTTCAAAGACCAAACCGATGGCGTTGCTGTTGTTGACGAAGCCGGATTAACGACGACGGAAATAAGCCTGTCCGATCTGCCCGCAGGCGACTATTACTGGCGCGTTGCGTCGGTCCAATATGTGGACGGCGAAGTTTCAACGAACTGGACGCCGTTTGAAAAGCTTATCGTATCCGCCGAGTAATTCGGTTCCATTGCGAACGGCAAGGGTCAGACGATGAACCTTCGCCTGCGATTGATCGTAGAATGGCTTGCGATTGCGTTACTGTCATCGCTTGCCGTTATCTTTGCGCTACAATGGCGCGGTACCGCCGCGTTTGACTATCTGTTTTATGACCAGCTGAGCGGCCTTTCGCGGCCTGCGGCTGACCAAGACATTCTGCTCGTCACTATCGACGATGCCAGCCTGCAAACGCTTGGCAAATGGCCGTGGCCGCGAACCAATCACGCTGATTTGCTGGCAAAGCTGAACGCCGGAAAACCCAAAGCTATCTTGCTTGATATCCTGTTGAGCGAGCCCAGTGCCGAGGCGGATGACGCGTCACTTGCCACTGCAATGCGCGAAGGCGCGCCAGTTTACGTACCGCTGCACTTCGTCGCCCCCGGCAGTGACGGTCGTGATTACGATGTCGTCAAACCGATACCGCCAATCGCAAACGCAGCGGCCGCGATCGGGCAAGTAAACGTGGAATTCGACACCGATGGCGTCGTCAGGCGCGCAGTATTATGCTTCCCCGATGGTGACAACGGCCTGAAATGGCCGCATCTTGCAGAGTTCGTGTCGCGGGCCGATGGAAGGCCAACCGCAACCTATCGCGATGGCGACCGATGCGGCAGCTCGGTCCTCATCCCCTATTCTGCACGCGGTAGCTTTACGGAAATATCCTATGCTGATTTGCTAGGTGGTGAGGTGCCAGCGGAATTAATCAAAGGCCGCGTTGTTATCATCGGCGGCACCGCAGTGGGCATGGGCGAT
>JBEBKE010000303.1:0-2685 GCA_040079555.1 Sphingorhabdus sp.
CGATCACCACTCCCTTTTTGCCGAACCTGGCAACCAAAGGCGTCACGAGCAAAAACGACGCGACGACGCTACCCATCAAAATCAGAGGATAGAGCGCAAAGGCACCTGACGAGAATTTCCAAACAAAGATGTAGAGATAATTGCTCAGCGAAAAAGTGATGCCTTGGCTGACATAAGCAAATGCCGCGCCGAGCAATAAAATCACGGCTGCCGGGTGACTAAGCGCCTCAAAAATTTCGCCAAATGCACCGCCCTTGTGCTTAGCGACGTTGCGTTCCTTTGGATAATGCGCGACGCGTTTGTGCTGACCAAAGGCAGACAAAAGCACACTGGCTACCATCAGCAATGCGCCGCATAGTCCGTAATTCCAATAGCCGTCCGGATTGAGTTGCCCGACTGGATATTCAGCGCTGGGAACCAGAAACACGTCATAGGCAAGAAACAGCAGCAGCAACCCACCTGCCCAGCCAAATAAATACCGAAAGCGCATAATGGCGGTTCGCTCGTCATAATCGCCCGTCAGTTCTGGCACTAATGCCGCATTGGGAACTTCAACCGCTGACACCAGAACGCGCACAAAGAACGCCGTGACTAATAGGTAAAAGAACACCGCATCGCCCATGCCTTGCGGGTTTACCCACAGCAACATCCACGCAAGGCCGAGTGGGATCGCGCAGACATATAACCATGGTAGCCGCCGTCCCCAGCGCGTGTACGTGCGGTCGCTAAAATATCCGATTAATGGGTCAGCGAACGCATCGGCAATCATCGCGATCGTCAGCGCCAACGACACCAGCCGCGCATCCAAGCCGATTACTTGATTGTAAAACAACAATAAAAATGTCGAAAAACCGTTGTCTTTAACACCATAGGCAATCGAGCCCAACCCGTGGAAAATCTTTATTCGGGTTGGAAGCTTTGCCGCGACAGTCATCCTCGGACGACCCAGCGGGCGTCGGACATAGCTTTGGCGAATCTCATTTTGCGCTCCTCTACCCCGACTCTCTCACCGCTACCCTGTGCGCTTAAAAAGCCGCGGTCAACGGGCGCAAAAATGCCGTTACGGAAAGCGCGGATGGAAAGTTGACGCTTGCGTAAACCATGCAAAAGGACATAGTGATCGGCAAGATTTTGAGGAGAATCCCGATGAGCGACCTTGAAGCGTTCCGGACAGAAATCCGGAGCTGGATCGAAACCAACTGCCCTGCAGAAATGCGAACACCGCAACGCGGCGACGAAGATGTGTGCTGGGGCGGACGCAATTTTGTCTTTCAATCCGATGCGCAAAAAGCGTGGCTGGATCGCTGCGCAAAGGCTGGCTTGACGGTCCCTGATTGGTCGAAAGATTATGGCGGCGCTGGCCTGTCGGCGGCGGAAACCAAAATTTTCCGTCAAGAAATGGCGCGAGCAAAGGCGCGTAGCCCATTGAACAGCTTTGGCATCTGGATGCTCGGCCCCGCGCTATTGAAGTTTGGTACTGAAGAACAAAAACGGCATTATCTGCCGCAAATCGCGCGCGGCGAAATCCGCTGGTGTCAAGGGTATTCCGAACCCGGATCGGGCAGCGACCTTGTCTCGATGCAAACCTTTGGTGAGGATAAAGGCGATCATTGGGTCGTCAACGGCCAGAAAATCTGGACCAGCTATGCTGACAAAGCCGATTGGATTTTCTGCCTTGTTCGCACCGACAAGACCAACAAATATCAAGGTATTTCGTTTCTGTTGTTCGACATGACCACGCCGGGCGTGAGCACCAAACCAATCAAGCTGATTTCGGGCAATTCGCCCTTTTGCGAAACCTTTTTCGACGACGTCGTGGTGCCAAAGCATCAGATCGTTGGCGAGCTCAATCGCGGATGGGATGTTGCCAAATATCTGCTGGGCCACGAACGCGAAATGATTTCGGGGATGGGCGGCGATGGCGGCGTGACCTCAATTGGCGCGGCGATGAAGGAAGTGCTGTCGGACGAACCGGTGCTTCGCGCACAAATGGCGTTGTTCGATGTCGATAACCTGACATTCCGCGCCCATGGTGAACGTTTTATGGACGAATGGAAAACCGGTCGCGCGCATCCGGCCTATTCGAACCTGATGAAATATGTCGGTACTGAATTGAACAAGCGCCGGCACGAACTGGTGATGGAAACCGGCGGATCGTCGGCGTTGGAATGGGACAGCGAAGCGTCAGGCGGCGGTTCGAAAGCCCGCAACTGGCTACGCACCAAAGCGAACAGCATCGAGGGCGGCACCAGCGAAGTCATGCTGAACGTGGTGTCGAAACGCATCCTCGAAATGCCGGGAGCATAAGCCATGGCGATGACATTAAACGACGACCAAAACATGCTGCGCGACAGTGCGCGGGACTTCATGGTCAGCGAAGCGCCAGTGGCGCATTTCCGCAAATATCGCGACATGGAATGCAAGGATGGCTTTGCGCATGCCTTGTGGAAGCAGTTCGGCGAAATGGGCTTTACCGGGATTTTGATTCCAGAGGATCAAGGCGGGCTGGGCCTTGGCCATATCGAGGCCGGGATTGTTCTGGAGGAGATTGGCCGCAACCTGTCGCCCTCCCCCTTCCTTAGCACCTCAGTTGCAGCGGTTGAGGCGTTGAAGCTAGCGGACAAAGCGATGCGGGACCGCTGGTTCCCCGGCATCATCGCTGGCGAAACGGTCATCGGCCTTGCC
>JBEBKE010000304.1:0-2654 GCA_040079555.1 Sphingorhabdus sp.
CGTAAACAGGGGCAGCAGAGGCAACCGCCGTCATTGTGCGCGAAACTTTGATCTTGCGCTCGCCATCTTCGACGGTGATTTCGGACAGGCCCGTATCGTTCAGCATCTCCGCCAATTCGCGCACCAGATTGGTATCGACCTGCATTCCGCCGGTTTTGCTGTTCATGCCTGTTCTCCGTTAGACTTTCTTACATGCGCTATAGTCAGAGACGCGCTGCTACGTCCAGCGCCAGTTCATAGCTTTTTGCCCCATGCCCCGCGATGCAGCTATGCGAGGCCATGCCGACAAAACTGATATGGCGGAATTCTTCGCGTTTGTGCGGGTTGGATAAATGCACCTCAATCACCGGAACCGTGATCGATTTGATCGCATCGTGCAGGGCGATGGAGGTATGCGTGTAGGCCCCGGCGTTGAGCAAAACCGCCTGCGCACGCACCGCATGCGCCTCGTGCAGCCAATCGACCAAATGGCCCTCATGGTTGGATTGGCGGAAATCAATGTCGAAGCCCAAGGCCTGCGCCTGATCGTCCAACCGCCCAGCAATATCGTCGAGCGTATCGGTGCCATAAATCTCTGGCTCGCGCGTGCCGAGGAGGTTGAGGTTAGGTCCGTTGAGGACAAAAATGACGCGGCGATCGGTCAAAGGTTTCTCGCTGTTGAACTTGCGTTTGATAGTAGCCAGCACCTATATGGCCATTCTAGGAAATGCGAGAGTAGTTTCTGTCATTATGCAGTTGCCGGATTTCAACGATTACATTGTGTTCATTGATGAGAGCGGCTCGCCTGTTCTCGATCCCATTGATCCGGATTATCCCATTTTTGTTTTGGTATTTTGCGTTGTAAAAAAGGACACCTATGCCGACGCAATTCAGCCAGCTTTCAAACGACTAAAATTCAAATATTTTGGCCATGACATGACCGCGTTGCATTCGCATGCAATACGAAAGCCTAGAGGCGAATATGCTTTCCTGCAGGACGCAAGGTTGCGTGAAGCATTTCTGAATGATTTGACCGAGCTGTTTGAACAATCGGATTTTTCCCTTCTTGTTCACGTGATCGACAAGGTTGCGCTCAAAAAGCGCTATGCACGACCGTTTGATCCTTATGATATAGCGCTACGGATGAATATGGAGCAGCTGACAATTTTCTTAGAAGAGAAGCAACAAGGTGGAAAATTGTGCCACCTTGTTGCCGAATCGCGAGGGAAAAAGGAAGATGACCAATTGGAGTTGGAGTTCCGGCGTGTCTTAAATCCTGAGCAAGGTTGGGGAAATGCTCCCCGCTTCTCCTTTGCCAATATGCCGATGTCGCTAAAGTTTGTAGAGAAGAAAATTAACTCCGCCGGGCTTCAGATTGCCGATCTTGCAGCACAACCGATTGGGCGGAATCTACTCAAACCTGAACAGCAAAATCGTGCCTTCGATGCCGTGCAGAACAAAATCCATCGCCATATATGGAGGTTTCCTGAAACCTAAAAAGCGAAAGGCCTCCGGTTTCCCAGAAGCCTAGCGCCGACCGAACATTTCCAGTCCACTTGTGTAACCTGCTAGGTTACTTTTATTAAAAAGTCAAGAATCATGCAGATTATGAAAACCCAGACCCTCATCACGCTAACGCTGAATGGCGAGCCGCATCGGATTGCTGAGGGCAGCAGCGTTGCTGATCTGGTTCGCGAGATTGGGCTAAACCCCAAAAAGGTCGCGGTTGAACGGAATTTGGAGATTGTGCCGCGTTCGACACTGGCTGATGTTTTCCTTGCCGATGGTGACACGCTAGAGATTGTTCACTTTGTCGGTGGCGGCTGAACGAAAACCGTGATTTCCAAGCCGTGAAATGTTCCATTTCACTCGAAATCACTCTAGGGCCACCCAATGAACAAAATAGACAGCTGGACCGTCGCCGGTCGGACCTTTACTTCGCGCCTGATCGTCGGGACAGGGAAATATAAGGATTTCGAACAGAATGCTGCCGCTTTGTTGGCATCGGGCGCGGAGATTATCACGGTTGCTGTCCGCCGCGTGAATGTCTCAGATCCTAAGGCACCGATGCTGACGGACTTTATCGATCCGAAAAAGTACACCTATCTGCCCAACACCGCCGGTTGCTTCACCGCCGATGACGCAATCCGCACATTGCGATTGGCGCGCGAGGCCGGTGGCTGGGATCTGGTAAAGCTGGAAGTGTTGGGCGAGGCAAAGACTCTGTATCCCGATATGCGCGAAACTTTGCGCGCGACCGAAGTGCTGGCGAAAGAAGGCTTTCTGCCGATGGTCTATTGCGTTGATGATCCCATCGCCGCCAAGCAGCTGGAAGAAGCGGGCGCGGTTGCGATCATGCCGCTGGGTGCGCCGATTGGTTCGGGCCTGGGTATCCAAAACCGCGTCACGATCCGCTTGATCGTTGAAGGGGCCAATGTGCCTGTGCTCGTCGATGCAGGTGTTGGCACAGCGTCCGATGCGGCGGTTGGCATGGAACTGGGCTGCGATGGTATCCTTATGAACACTGCGATCGCCGAGGCCAAGGACCCCATCCGTATGGCCCGCGCGATGCGGCTTGCCGTCGAAGGCGGGCGCGAGGCCTATCTGGCCGGGCGCATGGGCCGCCGCATGTATGCTGACCCGTCGAGTCCACTTGCTGGATTGATCTGATTCGC
>JBEBKE010000305.1:0-2649 GCA_040079555.1 Sphingorhabdus sp.
GCGCCCGTTTTGGATATGGCGCCAACTAAGTAAGGCAGTCGATCCCGGAGACTCACTATTTGCGCCACGCGCTTTCTTTGATTTTGGCATTTGTGCTCGTGACCGCATGCTCGCGTGTTGAGTCTGCGGCGCACGAGGCACCCGCCCTAAAATTAACCGGACGCGTCGTGGATGCAGCCAATATGCTTGATCCCGAAACAGAAAAGCGGCTGACCGAAAAGCTTGATTTGGCGGAACGGAAATATGGGCCGCAAATGGTAGTTGTGACCACCCCTGCACTCAACGGCAAAGAAATCGCAGCCTATAGCATTGAGCTCGCAAGAGCGTGGGGCATTGGTGACAAGCTGCGCAATGATGGCCTCATGCTGTTAATCGCGCCCAATGAGCGCCATGCGCGGATCGAAGTGGGCATTGGTATTGAGGAATCATTCAGCGACGCTTTCGCTGGCGAAGTGATGCGCAACAATATCCTGCCGAATATGAAAAGCGGTGATTTCGCTGCTGGAATCGAAGCAGGCGTTGACCGGATGATCGAGAAAATGAAGGCAGTTCCTACCATCCATACCAACGACAATCCCGCCCCCGCATTGAAGGACGAAGCAGCATGAACAGGTTCTTACTGATCCTGCTCGCATTGTTCATGTGCGCGACGGGCGCGCAGGCGCAGACATTCCCGGCGCTCACCGGACGTGTCGTCGATGAAGCCAATTTGCTCGACCCTGCGCAAGAAGCGGCCCTTACGGCTAAGCTGGAAGGGCTGGAGACGCGTACCAAGCGGCAGTTCGTCGTCGCCACGCTGAGCAGCCTGCAAGGCTATGATATTGCGGATTACGGATATCAGCTCGGCCGCAAATGGGCGATTGGCCAAGACGGCAAAGGCGAGGCCGAGAAAGACAATGGCGCGATCCTGATCATCGCGCCGAATGAGCGCAAATTGCGGATTGAAGTTGGCTACGGCCTAGAGCCTGTCCTAACCGATGGATTTTCGTCTTCGGTGATCCGCAATGACATTACGCCATTTTTTAAGGCTGGCGATTTTGCAGGCGGCATCAACAACGGCGTCGATAAAATCATCACCCAGATTGAACTACCTCCAGAAGAAGCCGCAAAGATTGCTGCCGAAGCGGCAAAATCCGCGAAGAAATCCAGCGACGGCGGTGAATTCGGCTCGGTCATTTTTTGGCTGTTTGTCTTCTTCTTTTTCATCCTGCCCATCATCCGGTCGATGCGCCGCCAAGGCCGCAAATATCAGGGCAAGCGGCGCGACGATGATGATGACGACGATTGGGGCGGTCCAGTCATTATCTGGGGCGGCGGCTCTGGATTTGGCGGCGGTTCTTCGGGCTCGTCTTGGGGTGGCGGCGGAGGTGGTTTCGGCGGCTTTGGTGGCGGCGGAGGCGGCTTTGGTGGCGGCGGCGCTTCGGGGGGATGGTGACGATGGCCTTGCGTAAAATTTCCCATGTGGGCGAAGCGGACCATTTGTTGGTCACTGCGGCTGTTGCCGATGCCGAACATCATACCAGCGGCGAGATTGTGACGATCGTCACGGATCTGTCAGATGACTATGGCGACATCGGGCTAGCCTGGGCGACGATGGTCGCGTTTCTGGCTTTGTCGGTCGTCGCGTTCGCGCCTGCTTTCTATCTTGGACTCGTTGACCGCCTGCTCGGCGGTTGGGGCCATGTCTGGCAACCCAGCGAGTATCTGGCGCTGATATTCCTGTTTATGGGAGCAAAATGGCTGGGTACATGGTTGCTGATGAAATGGATGCCGCTGCGGCTGTTTTTGACGCCCAAGCATGTAAAGCAAAACCGCGTACGTGCGCGGGCGATTGATTTGTTTAAGGTCGGCACCGAAAGCAAAACACTGGGACGCACGGGTGTGCTGCTGTACGTTTCGCTGCGTGAGCATCAGGCCGAAATCGTTGCAGATGAAGCGATTAGCGGGCAGGTTTCAGCTGAAGTCTGGGGCGATGCGATGCTCGCCCTGATCCGCGAAATCCGCGCCGGACGCCCGGGTGAAGGCATGGCAGAGGCGGTAAAACGCATGGGCGTTGTGCTTGCCGAACATTTCCCCAAGGGCAGCGAAAATCCGAATGAATTGCCAGATCGCCTAATCGAAATCTGATGCCCGGCACCGAACCAGAAGAAATCATGTGGCAGGGCAACTTCGTCACCGCCAAGCGCAAAGGCAAATGGGAATATGTCAGCCGTTCGCGCGGAATTAAAGCCGCCGTTATCCTTGCAGTAGACGACGGCCATGTTCTGCTGGTCGAACAGTTCCGCGTTCCATTGGGCAAAAACTGTATCGAACTGCCTGCAGGCCTAATCGGCGATCACGGAGAGGATGAGGACCCGCTGGACGCTGCAGGTCGCGAGTTAGAGGAAGAAACGGGCTACCGCGCTGCCGATCTGCAATCGCTCGGCGAATATTATTCCTCACCCGGCATGGTCAGTGAAAGCTTCACTTTGGTGCGCGCTACCGGCCTTACCAAAACAGGCGACGGCGGCGGGGTTGAGGGTGAAGGCATTACGCCGCACCGTATTGCGTTAAGTGCGCTATCGAACTTTATCGCCGCCAAACGCGCCGAAGGCTGCGGCGTGGATGTACGTTTGCTGATGCTATTGGGCGATCAGCTTATCTGAAATT
>JBEBKE010000306.1:0-2604 GCA_040079555.1 Sphingorhabdus sp.
TGTGCTAGGCCGCACTTTCGGTGTGCCGTTGTTTCAGGAACAAGCAATGAAGCTGGCCATCGTCGCGGCTGAATTCACCCCCGATGAAGCAAACGGCCTACGCCGTGCGATGGCGACGTTCCGCAACCTTGGCACCATCGACCAGTTTCGCGGGAAAATGGTCGGGCGGATGGTCGAGCGCGGCTATACCGAAGGGTTCGCCGCACGCTGTTTCAAACAGATTGAGGGGTTTGGCAGCTACGGCTTTCCCGAAAGCCATGCGCAGGCCTTTGCGCATCTGGTCTATGCCTCTGCCTGGATCAAATGCCACCACCCCGCCGTGTTCGCCGCCGCTCTGCTCAATTCGCAACCGATGGGGTTTTACGCCCCGGCGCAAATCGTCCGCGATGCCCGCGACCACGGCGTGCCTGTGCTGCCGATTGATGTGAATGACAGTGGGTGGGATAATGTGGTGAAGTGGGTGGAAGAATTGGGAAACACTATACCCTGTAAATTATACCGTAGTGCTGAGCCTGTCGAAGCACGTCTCAAAGGACAGCGCGACCCTGAGAAGCGCCCTTCGACAGGCTCAGGGCTGCGGTTTTGTAATAATCTACAAAATTCCGTAGCCCTCCGCCTCGGTCTGCGCCAGATCGACGGTTTCCGAGAGGATTGGGCCGACAGCATCGCCCGCGCGCGTAGCCATGGCCCCTTCACTGACATCGAAAGCCTCGCCGCCCGCGCGGGCTTGGGCGGGCAAGCGCTTAAACTGCTCGCTGATGCCGATGCTTTGCGCTCGCTCAACCTCGACCGGCGGCAGGGGTTGTGGGAGGTTAACCGCAGGCCTGGCCCGTCCCTACCGCTCTTCGCTTTTGCCGATGCCAAGGAACTGGCGGCAGAGCCCGATGCGTGCCTGCCGCTGATGCCTTTGTCCGAACATGTTGCTGCCGATTACCAAACGCAGCGATTGTCACTGAAAGGCCATCCGATGCAGTTTTTGCGCGCAGGTTTTACCGCCGAAAACATCCTCAGCTGTGCCGCCGTCAACGCTGCGAAAAACGGCGCTCAGGTCAAGGCGGCGGGCGTGGTTTTGATGCGGCAACGCCCCGGCAAAGGCAACGCCGTGTTCATCACCATCGAAGACGAAGGCGGGATTGTGAACATTTTGCTTTGGACGCGATTGATGGAACGGCAGCGCCGCGAAGTCATGGCGGCACGACTGATGGAGGTTCACGGCGAAGTGCAGCGCAGCAAAGAAGGCGTCGTCCACCTGATGGCGCATACAGTGATCGACCGCACCGGTGAACTGGGCCGCTTGTCGCAAACGCATAGCGCCAATCCAGAACTATCGCGCGCTGACGAGGTCAATCGCCCGCAAAACCCGCGCGGCCATCCACGCGATGTGCGGATACTGCCAAAATCGCGGGATTTCCATTAGCGCCATCTACCCCTAAAGCAGCGTCATGACTTCGCTGCTCAACATCCCGACATCGATCCTTGGCCAAGAATGGAAATGGCGCAGAGGAGCCGCCGATGCGCGCGACCCCAATTTCGCACCCGACGATTTGGTCACGCAATTGTTGCTGGCACGCGGCGTCGCACGCGATGATCTGGACCGCCACCGCACGCCGACTATCCGCAACTTCATGCCCGACCCATCGGTGTTTCAGGATATGGACCGCGCCGCTGAACGGCTGTGCGATGCTGTCCAATCAGGCGAAATCGTGACCGTCTATGGCGATTACGACGTTGACGGTGCGACCAGCGCCGCGTTGCTGATCCGCCTGTTGCGCGAACTGGGTTTGGCGGCGGGCTATTATATCCCTGACCGCCTGCTCGAAGGCTATGGCCCATCGGGCGATGCTTTGGTGCGGCTGGGCGAAGCGGGCAACAAGCTGATCGTCACCGTCGATTGCGGCGCAATGGCGTATGAAGCGCTGGCCGAAGCCAAAGCCGCTGGCATCGAAGTGATCGTTGTCGATCACCACAAATGCGGCATCGAACTGCCCAAGGCTTTCGCGCTGGTGAACCCCAACCGGCTTGACGAAAGCGATGAGGGCGCAACGCACGGGCATCTGGCAGCGGTCGGTGTTGCGTTCTTACTCGGTGCCGCGATCATCCGCGTTTTGCGCGGGCGTGGCTATTTTTCCGATCGCGCCGAACCCAATCTAATGGCTCTGCTCGATATCGTCGCTCTTGGCACCGTTGCCGATGTCGCCCAGCTCAAAGGCCTCAACCGCGCCTTTGTCGCGCAAGGGCTGAAAGTCATGGCAGGCCGCCGCAACGTCGGGCTAAACGCCCTCGCCGCTGCGGCTCGGCTGAACCGCGCACCCATTTGCTCTGATCTCGGTTTCGCGCTTGGCCCGCGCATCAATGCGGGCGGACGCGTTGGCAAATCCGATCTTGGCGTCCGCTTGCTGATTACTGAGGACCCCGAAGAGGCGCGCATGATCGCGCAAGAGCTTGACGAACTCAACAACGACCGCCGAATCATCGAGGGCGATGTGCAGGAACAGGCCGAAGCATTGCTCGCCGGGCAGCACAACCGTGCCGTCGCCATCGTTGCGGGCCAAGGCTGGCATCCCGGCGTCATCGGAATCGTCGCAGGCCGCCTGAAAGAAAAAG
>JBEBKE010000307.1:0-2600 GCA_040079555.1 Sphingorhabdus sp.
CTTTCTCAGCAGGCCGGAGCCATCCCGCCGCCGTCCAAATCGCCGGACTCGTCATTGTGGTCGAAAAATGACGATATAGCCTTCAGGATTACTGAAGGCCTGACCACCGAAGTCGGCCCTCGGCAGGCAGGAACCGAGGCCGAACAGCGCGCGCGCGACTGGGCAGTCAACATGCTCAAAAAAGGCGGTTTCGCCAATGTCCGTGAAGAGCAGTTCGACATGCCGACCTGGGTGCGCGGTGAAGAAAAAGCCTGGGTGGTCAGCCCTTATCAAATGCCCATGGCAATCACGGCGCTGGGTAATTCGGCCTCTACAGGTGATCAGGGACTGGAAGGCGAGATTGTTTATTTTGCCACCTATGACGATCTGGTCGCCGCCGATCCGGCAACGATCAAAGGCAAGATTGCCTTTGTCGACCACCAGATGAAGCGAACGCAGGACGGCAGCAGCTATGGCCAATTCGGCCGTGCTCGCTTTATCGGCCCCAATGTCGCGGCAAAAAAGGGCGCGATCGCGATAGTCATCCGTTCGATTGGCACGGACAACCACCGCAATCCGCACACCGGCAACACCAACTTTGAAGCCGGGGTGAAGCCCATTCCCGCCGGAGCCATTTCCAATCCCGATGCGGATAATCTTCTCCGCCAAGTGCGCAAGGCCTTTTCCACGCCACTGGTTCCGGGAATGCACCCGGACAAGGACTGGGTTTCCACCCCGTTAAAGGTTCGACTGCTGCTGACGCCGCGCAATCTGGGGCAGCAGAAATCAGGAAACGTCATTGCTGAGGTACCGGGGAGCAATCCCGCTTTGCCGCCCATCGTGATTGCCTGCCACCTTGATAGCTGGGATCTAGCCACCGGCGCATTTGACGATGCAGCGGGTTGCGGCATCATCACTGCGGCGGCAAGCTATATGAGGGATTTTGGAAAACCAAAGCGCACCATCCGCCTGCTTTGGGCTGGGGCCGAAGAAGTCGGCATCTGGGGCGGGAAAGCCTATGGCGAAAAATATAAGGATCAGCCGCACGCGCTCGCCATGGAGTCCGATTTTGGTGCGGACAAAGTGTGGCGCGTAGATTTCAAGCTGCCCGAAAGCGCAAAGCTACTATCCGACGCAATCGCGGCTGATTTGGCGAAGCTTGGCATCGTGCGCGGAAAAGATGCTGCCAGCGGCGGGGCCGATGTAGGCGCGATTATCGAGGCACAGGGCCTTGGCATCATCGACCTGCAACAAGACGGCACACGCTATTTCGATCTGCACCACACGCCGGACGATACCCTTGACAAAATTGACCCCGAACAGCTGCGGCAGAACGTCGTCGCTTGGACGATAGTACTCAATCATGTCGCCAATTATGAAGGCGAACTAAAGCCATGAGGTTGATTGTTGCCCTGTTGACGCTGACAATATTGACAGCCGCCTGTTCGGAAGAACCCGCCCCTAAAGAAGCGGAAAAAGCCGCCGTCGCCAATACGGCAGAGGATACAGCGGACGCCGTGAAGGCTGAAAAGAAGTCGATAGAGGAAGCCGCTGAGGCAGCCGTCAAGCTGGTTGAGGAAGAAAGCCGTCAGGAAATTGAGACGTCAGAGGCCCAATAGCAGCCCTGCCCCGCTTATGGCTTGCCAATCGCTATAGCGGCCAGCCCCTTCACATCGACACGCGCCTGCAACCTTACAGCGAGCAACGCCGTGCCGCTGACTTTGCGTTGAACAAACAGCGTGTCGACCTGCGGCACATGCCAAGTCGATCGATCCGCAATCAGCGCTTTTGCTTCTTCATGCACGACTGGCACGAAAGCCCTGCCCCCAAAGTCAAATGTGTCACTACTGTTCATCGCGATGTCGATGGCCGCAATGATGCGGTCGATGGCGTCTTGGTGCGCTGCAACAGCCCCTGCCCCCAAGAATCCGGCAGCGACGGCGGTGTCCCGCATGGCGTCTCTGTCGCCGTCCAACCCTGCAGCGATCATCGCGTGGTACGCCGCAACGGTGGATGGCGTCACATCACGTGTTGCCCCAAAATCAAGTAACACAAGCTTTCCCGTTTCGTGCTGCCATCTGTAATTGGTAAAATTGGGATCGGTCTGCATCACACCAAATTCAAAGATTTCGCGCAACACGAGTTCGATAAGATGTGCCATCGCGGTGTCTCGCGTATCTTGAGGCGCATCGGCCAGCATTTCGACCGCCTTACCCTCGACAAAACTCATCGCCAACACTCGCGACGTGGTGAACGGTTCTTCGAGTTCGGGAACGACGTACCGGTCATCCTCCGCCAGCAAAGTGGACTTGTAACGGTTTGGTTCCGGTCACTTGAGCGTTAAACAGTCGCACAAGGAGACCGACGAGATGATCAAGCATAGCGAAGAGTTTAAACAGGAAGCGGTGCGTATCGCGCTGACCAGTGGGCTGCCACGCGCGCGGGTTGCCTCCGATTTGGGTGTTGGCAAGTCGACGCTGGGTAAGTGGGTATCAGATTATCGACCAACTGATCTGGTAGCAGCGCCGCAAGCAGATTTGGCACGCGAGAACGAACGCCTTCGCCTTGAGAACCGTATTTTGAAGGAGGAGAGGGACATCCTAAAAAAGGCCACGCAGTTC
>JBEBKE010000308.1:0-2594 GCA_040079555.1 Sphingorhabdus sp.
CCTTGAAACATGGGATCAGTGGAGCGGTGATAAGCAGTTTATCGAAGACGTGATGCGCATGCTCGACAATGTGCTGACCGACTTTATCGAACGCGCGCCTGATGAAATGGCGCGGGCGAAATACAGCGCGGGCCGCGAACGCAGCGTCGGCCTTGGCGTCATGGGCTATCACAGCTTTCTGCAATCACGCGGACTCGGATTTGAGTCGGCGATGGCAAAGTCGTGGAACATGAAGTTCTTCAAACACATCCGCGCGCAGGCCGACCAAGCATCGATGGTGCTGGCGTCCGAACGCGGCGCGTGCCCCGATGCCGAAGAACGCGGCGTCATGGAACGGTTCAGCTGCAAAATGGCGATTGCCCCCACCGCGTCGATCTCGATCATCTGCGGCGGCACCAGCGCGTGTATCGAGCCGATCCCGGCCAACATCTATACGCACAAGACGCTATCGGGCAGCTTCATTGTGAAGAACCCGTATCTGGAAAAATTGCTGCTGGAAAAAGCCAAGGACAGCAACAATGTCTGGAACAGCATTTTGGAAAAAGGCGGGTCGGTGCAGCATCTCGACTTCCTGACGCCAGAGGAAAAGGACACGTTCAAAACCTCGTTCGAGATTGATCAGCGCTGGTTGCTCGAACTCGCAGGCGACCGCGCACCGTTTATCGATCAGGCACAATCGCTGAACCTGTTTATCCCCGCTGACGTGGAAAAATGGGACCTGCTCATGCTCCATTTCCGCGCATGGGAGCTGGGCATCAAGTCGCTTTACTATCTGCGTTCCAAATCCATTCAGCGCGCTGGCTTTGCGGGCGGGGTAGAGGCGGACAACACCGCCGATGCGCCAATCATGGAATTGGCGGCGGCCGAGCAGACCGATTATGAGGAATGCTTGGCGTGTCAGTGATGGGCGATAGCTCTGCTGGAAAGCAGCTGGGATGCCTTGGCATTGTGGCGGTCGCGGCGACTTTGCTGCTGATCATCGTGATGTACGTTTACCCGCAATATCGCGTCTATTCGCAGCGGTTGTCAGGTGAGGCGGCGCTGGCCGAGGCGCAATCCTCACGCCAAGTCGCAATCCTTGAGGCCCGCGCCAAAAAGGAAAGCTCGATCGCCTTGGCCGAGGCCGAAGTGATCCGCGCCGAGGGTGCAGCTAAGGCAAATGCTATATTGCAAAACAGCTTGGGCGGCCCAGAAGGCTATCTGCGCTATTTGCAAATTCAGGCGCTGGAAGATTCAAAGGCGCAGCTGATTTATGTCCCGACTGAGTCCGGCTTGCCTGTGACTGAGGCACGCCGGTTGGGTCAGTGAATAAAGTAACGTCGCCCCAGCGAAGGCTGGGGCCCATCGCGTCTCTCAACTGAGCACGGCGTTAATGGGATAGGCGAGATAGGCACCAGCCTCGGCAAAGCCGAGTTTATCCTGAGCGCCCGCCCTGCGGGCAGTCGAAGGGCTGGTGCGACGAAAGTGAAGTAAGGGGACAATCTCCCCACCCTCCCGACCACGGGAGCGACGACAAAGTTTGAACGCAAGGAAGAAGCAGATGTCCCTTTTAGAAGCCCGTAACAGCTACAAGCCCTTTGAATATCCATGGGCTTATGATTTCTGGAAACGGCAGCAGCAGATCCATTGGTTGCCCGAAGAAGTGCCTTTGGGGGAGGATTGCCGCGACTGGGCGCAAAAGATTTCGGAGCATGAACGCAACCTGCTGACGCAAATCTTCCGCTTTTTCACGCAAGCCGATATCGAGGTGCAGAATTGCTACCACGAACATTATGGCCGCGTGTTCAAACCGACCGAGATCAAGATGATGCTGACCGCGTTTTCCAACATGGAAACCGTCCACATCGCCGCGTACAGCCATTTGCTCGACACCATCGGCATGCCCGAAAGCGAATATAGCGCGTTCCTTGAATATGAGGAAATGGCCGCAAAGGTCGATTATATCCACCAGTTCGGCGTCGATAGCGACGAAGACATTGCGCGCACGCTGGCGATGTTCGGCGGCTTTACCGAAGGGCTGCAACTGTTTGCATCGTTCGCGATGCTGATGAACTTCCCCCGCTTTAACAAGATGAAGGGCATGGGGCAGATCGTCACCTGGTCGATCCGCGACGAAAGCCTGCACTGCGAAGGCATCACCAAGCTGTTCCACGCATTCTGCGCCGAACGCGGCTGCCTGACCAAAGCGGTCAAAGAAGACATTATCGATTGCTGCCAAAAAGTCGTGCGGCTGGAGGATCGCTTTATCGATCTGGCGTTCGAAATGGGCCCTGTGCCCGGCATGACCGCCAAGGAAATCAAACGCTATATCCGCTACATCGCCGACTGGCGTCTGGGCCAGCTGGGCCTGCCCGCAATCTATATGGTCGAGGATCACCCCCTGCCCTGGCTCGCGCCCTTGCTGAACGGTGTGGAACACGCCAACTTCTTTGAAACCCGCGCAACCGAGTATTCCAAAGCATCAACCCGCGGCAATTGGGGCGAAGTGTGGGACAGCTTTGACCGCAAAAAGAAAAAGATCATCGGCATCGAGCCAGCGGCGGAAAATGACGGCGTGGATATGTTTGAACAGGCTGGGGTTGCGGCGGAGTAGG
>JBEBKE010000309.1:0-2577 GCA_040079555.1 Sphingorhabdus sp.
CGTCCCCTTCTGGAAAATCAACCTGCTGAGAATCATGTTCTTCCTTCAGGCGGTCATAATGGGAGGTCTGGTCTGGTATCAAATCCTGTTTCAATCGGCCGATTGGCATTGGGGTCTCGGTATGGGCAAAGCGATGCTCGGTGCATTGGCACTGCTCAGTTTCCTGGGCCTGCGTTACCCGCTGCAGATGTTACCCCTGATGATCTATGAATTGGCCTGGAAAACCGTTTGGATCATGACGATCGCATTGCCGGCTTGGCTCAACCATCGGATGACAACAGACATCTCAGACCTCTTCTATGACTGCATCGGCGTCGTGCTTGTCTATCTCGCTATCCCTTGGCGCTACGTCTTTGCGCGCTTTCTCGCCCAGCCTTCTGAAGCGTGGCGCAAGAAAGCCCGATCATGAACCCCGTCGCCCCCCTCAACCGCACAATCCCCGCAAGCGCGTCCGCAGAAAGGCCTATCGTGACCGCCAAAAGCAAAGGCGCCCAATTGGCGCTGAACCGGGCCGCTGCCTTATGGTATCTGATGGCCGCATTGGGCCAGATGGCCTTCCTGCTCTTCATTCTTCTGTTCTACTATCCATCGGCGCTGTCAGGCGATTTCGCCGCTTGGGACAAAAAGCCGAACATTGAAGGTTTCACCGCCGGAGATTCCGCTGGCAACATGATGTTCGCTCTGCACGTTCTTGCGGCAGCAGTGATGACAGCGGGCGGCATGCTCCAACTGCTACCAGCCCTTCGCCAGAAATGGCCAAAGGTCCACCGCTGGAATGGCCGCCTCTTCATAGTCACCGCGCTGTCCTTGGCGTTTGGTGGACTCTGGCTGGTCTGGGGGCGCGGTAGCTACCTCAACCTCACGGGGGCCATTGGTATTTCGCTCAACGCCCTGCTGATCATCAGCTTTGCATTCATGGCGTGGCAGACGGCCACCAAGAAGAAATTTGTCGACCATCGCCTCTGGGCAATGCGGCTGTTCATAGTGGCTAATGCCGTCTGGTTCATGCGGCTGGGCTATATGATCTGGGGCGTTGGCACCGGGGGGATCGGCATCGGCGACGCGATGGATGGGCCTTATGATTACTTCCTCGCCTTTGGAAACAGCCTGGTGCCATTGGCCATCATGGAGACCTATCTGCGGGTCAAAGCCGGCAAGAGCGACCGTGCACGCTATCTGATGGCGGCCGGACTGGTGTTGTGCGCCTTGCTCACCATCGGCGGGAGCGGGGCGGCCTGGATGATGATGTGGGGCCCCTATATTTGAACGCCGACAGGCGAAAGTGGTGAGTTGAACTCAATGACAGAGCCAAGGAACGATTGATTTATGGACTTAAAATTCGTGCCATTCGCTTTGGCATTTCTGGTCTCGCTGATAGCAGCAAGCTCACCAGCTTCGGCACAGAGTTGCCCAGCTGGTTATTTCGTGTTCGGGGGTCCAGGGGCCTATGGATGCGCTCCGATTCCGGTTTCGGGCAGTGGCAGTGACGGCAGCGATGTCGACCGGTCTGTTACCAACATTCGCATACCCAATGGATACTTTTCACATGCGGTAATGGTCTGGCACCCCGATGTCGCCAACGTATGGGTCGATGGAGGTTTTGTTTTTAATGCCTCATCTAGCGATTCTGACAAAGAAGCTGATCGTTCCAAAGGAACAAGAGCGCTCGCGGAATGCAACAAAATGATGGGCAGTGGCTGCGTGGTAGCCTGGGAATGGTGGGATTCGGAAATAGTCGTCTTTCACCACCGTGACGGCACTTTCTCTATGTCCCCAATGTCGGATTACCAACGTGCGCAGACCGAGTGCTCCGCAACGCAAGTATTGGAGTGCGCGGGTTTTAAAGTTCACGCCAGCGAAACGCGTCTGCTCAACGACACTGCGCGCAGATATTACGCGGTTGCAGCATGGGTTGTGGGCAGCGTGACTGACAACAATCTTTATGTAGCGACCGGACATCGCAGTTGGGGTGATGCAAATGCAGCGGCCATGAAGGCGTGCAACGATGCAACCTCGCATAAGTGCGAAATAGCCACGTGGAATAGCAGCGGATATATTCAAGCCTATCGAATGGGAAATAGCGACGCGCATTCCTTTTCTTTTGGCGCGACCGCCGAAACCACAGCCGAGCGCGCGAAGGAAGCTGCCCAGGCGCTATGCAAAGAGCACAACAATGCAATCTGCGAACTTCAGGTAACATTCGACAGCAAGAAGCCCGGGCTGTTCGTCCATGATTTCAACAAGGCGTGGCCGCAATAAGCTGCTCGAATAGCAAAATTTCGATCACATGAACCGCTGAGAAAGACGGGAAGTCGCGTGAGTTTAGGCCTTTTTGTCGTGGCTAAATGTGCTGGAAAAGCAAATCGGCGGGAGCGGTGAGGCTTGGATGGTGATGTGGTGCCTCGCTATTTGAATGCCGACAGGGGACATCACCGCATCAAACTCAAAGTCAGAGCCACGATGGTTCGGCGATGGGCAAAGGAACGATTGATTTATGGACTTAAAATTCGTGCCATTCGCTTTGGCATTTCTGGTCTCGCTGATAGCAGCAAGCTCACCAGCTTCGGCACAGAGTTG
>JBEBKE010000310.1:0-2557 GCA_040079555.1 Sphingorhabdus sp.
AGCGGCCAAAGCACGCTGCCTGCGGGCGATTATTGGGCGCGTTTCGCTATCGGCGCAGAAACCAAAACGGACAGCCAAGCGATGGTCTTTCGCACCGCAAGCCTGTGGGACGAAGGGCTGGAGCTGGCCGTCATTCGGGCCAACGGCTCTATCGAACATTATCGCCCATTCTTGAATCCTGACATTGCGCCGCTGCGTCTGGGCAGCACGATTGTCGTGCCCATCGACCACAAGCCGCTGCCGATCACCGCCATCTATGCGAAAATCGAAAACAGCGTGGCGGTCCGCGGTGTCATTCTACAATCCCAATTATCGTCGGCCGATGATGCAATCCGCTATGAAATGCTGCTCGCGGTATTTTACGCCGCGTTTGCCGGGTTATGTATCGCGTTGCTGGTTTACAACCTGGCATTGTGGCGCGGCTTAGGCGCTCCGTTCTTGCTGGCATATTGCGTCATGCTGGTCGCTGCGCTTGCCTATGCGTTTGTTAGCTCGGGCGCACCGCATTATTTTTCCACCACTTTTTCGGCGCTTGACCGGTTGCGGATGACATCGGTGCTACTCACGGTGAACGCAGCAACGGTGATGATCTTTATCCGCCACTTTTTCGAGGCGGCAAGCATCCCGAAATGGCTTGTCCGGGTGACCTATGTTCAGGCAGCTGCAATGGTCGCCTTTTCGTTGGTTTATGCTGCATTCACGCCTACGCATTTGCAGCAGCTCGACCCAATCTACGTCTATGGTTTCGCGCCTTTACCGATCATTTTCGGCGGATATGTTGTCGTCGCATTCCGGCGCCGTGATCCGTTTTTGGGATATTTTCTGGCAGCATGGTTGGCACCGGCTATCGCCGTTATTGCCCGGGTCTCCTTTGGCCTTGGCCTATTGCCTTATCATATCCTGATCGAAAACAGCACGTTGATCGCGCTTGCGTTGGAGGCTTTGATCAGCTCCCTCGCCATTGGAAAACGTATCCAGCTGATGGCCATCGCCCGCGACAGAGCTGAATTGGCCGAGGCGCGGGCTTTGGTGATGGCCGACACAGACGCGCTCACTGGCCTGCCCAATCGCCGTGCGTTTATCCGAACTTTGCTGGATGAACCGCGTGAATGGCAGCTGGTCTTGGTCGATATCGATCATTTCAAACGCGTCAACGACACTTTGGGCCATGTTGATGGCGATGAAGTGTTGGTGACGCTTTCTGCGATAGTGAAATCCTATGCCACTGACCGGTCGATGATCGCGCGTTTGGGCGGTGAGGAGTTTGCCATCGCCACACGGACAGACGGCGGCAGCGCAAAGCTCGTCGATCCCGAAATGCTGCTAGGCCAAATCCGCCAAGCACCGATGCCCGGCGGCTACCGGATTACCGCCAGCATCGGCATTGCAACGCGCGCGATTTGCGAGGAACAAGACTGGATCGTGCTCTATCGCGCCGCGGACATGGCGTTGTACCGCGCCAAAGCCGAAGGGCGCGATCGCCATGTCGATTATTCGATGGGCCGCGCGGCGGCTTAGCCCGTTTTCGGTCCCGTGCCCGGCTGCATCGCCGCATTCGGCCCGTGCTTTAACTTCCAGTCCGCCAGATCCTTTTCATATTTGGCATAGGCATCATAGAAGTTCAGGAAGATCGTGTCGAAATCCGACAGTCCGCCAATCGCATATTCGGGAAATGCTGCCACGGGGACGGTAATCGCCTCTTGCGATTTATTCAGCGCCGCGTTGCAAAACGCCTCTCGCACTGGCGGCAAAGCGAAATAGTTATACAGCTCCGTCGTGCGGGTGTCACGCACACGCAGCGCGTTTTGCCCGGGGAAGCGTTTGCGGTACTCGCCATCCACAGCCGTGTTCGCCTGCGACAGCCGCGTTTTATGAATCACGATCATCTTATTATAATTCTGCGCAATCACTCCCCAGACTGGCCCTTGGCAGTTGAGCGCTGCGACGTTGATCGCGGCACGGAAATTCCAGATCGATTCCTCACGCGATAATCCGCGATTGGGGGTAATCCGCAATCCGTCTGCGCCATAGGCTGGCAGTTTTGTCGATGATGCAGCGCCGCCCGGGGGCAGCGGCATCACCGGAGGAGGTGGAGGAGGCGCGACAATGATCGGCGCTGGCGGCGGAACCGGCAATGGCTTTGGCGGCGGCGTCGGTCCGCAAGCAGCGACGGCACCGATCACAAATACCAATGCCAGATTTTTACCAAAATGATTCATGCGACCTACTCCCCTGCCCTATTGGGCACTAGTCGTGTCTGAACACAAAGCGGTTCAAAAATAAAGTGCGCAATCGGTGAGCGCATAAGAAAAAAGGCCCAGCGGTTTCCCGCCAGGCCCTTTTGGTATTCGGTGTCAGCTTAATGAAAGCTGGATCAGTCGCGGCTGCCCATAAAGCTGAGCAGAAACTGGAACATATTCACAAAGTCGAGATACAGGTTCAACGCGCCCATAATCGCCAACTTGCCAAGCGATTCATGCCCTGCAAAATGCAGATATTCGCTTTTGATGCGCTGCGTATCATAGGCGGTCAAGCCTGCGAAGATCAGGACACCCAA
>JBEBKE010000311.1:0-2550 GCA_040079555.1 Sphingorhabdus sp.
CGGCCCGGTGACGGGGGTCAACCTTGGCGTGCTGGCCCAGCACGGCTCGCTGTTCGTGACCCGCATGACCCTGTTCGACTATTACCGCGAACCCGCCGAGGCGATGGCCGGCGCGGCGAAGCTGTGGGACATGGTCGGCAGCGGGAAGCTCAAGGTGACCGTGGGCCAGACCTATCCGCTGCTGGAAGCAGCACAGGCGCACCGCGATCTGGAGGCAAGGAAGACGACCGGATCGACGGTGCTGGTGGTGTGATCGGTCCAATCAAACACAGCGTTGATGGATGACCGCTTTTGGAATCGGTGAGCGCCGGTCCGAATTTCCGGAATGTTGGGGGGAGCTGACTGTCCGGTTTTCCGCCGAAAGGCCTGAAAGGAGACATTTCGGCGATGCGGGGCAATGCATGCCTCAGGGCTTGGCTGCGTGATGCTGTATCGCCTTGCAGACGCGCTCTAACAGCGGATCAAACCCAATGAAGTCGATCTTGTGTGCATTTGCCTTAACGACAGATTTTGCAAAAGCCTCTTTGCTTAAATCCTTCGCGGGATCGATTTTGCTGGCGGTGTTAAGTTTTTTGCCGTTGATCTTATGATCACGCCATTTCTTCGGGAACATGTCTTCGATGCATGTGTTTTTCGACCCGTTCTCCGGTGTCTTCACGATATACAGATTCTCTGTAACTTCATAAAAATCAGCAGTTGTTGTAATATCGATTGCGACCCCGAAATTCTTCTTTACGATGCTCGCCACGGCAGCCAACCCTTCGTCATTATCGAGGACGATGATGACCGGATGTTTCATGGATTTGTGTGCAAACGGCTTATGCGTTGCCTTCGAGGATTTGAGATTACGCAGATAGTCTAGAGGAATCGACTTAAGATCACCTGTTCCACCACCCAAATCCATCACTTCGTGAGCCAACCCGCCGTAATTAAAGTACCGCACTGCATGTTTGAAGCCATCCTTGTCGGGCGCTCCAAGCGCGGGATGGAATTTCGCCCGGGCCCTGACGGCTTCGCGTATATAGACCGGATCGGTCTTCCCCTCAGTGATAATCAACGGCTCCTGAAGAGCCATGCAGAACTTGTAGAAAAGGAAGCGGCGGAAAAGTTTGCGAATCGCACGCGGCTTTTGCCGCTGCTCGGTGATTTCCCTGCGCTCCTCAGTTTGGGTCACCGAGTAGATATGCCCTAGGATGCCCTGAAGAGGGTTTAGATTGTTGGTCAAATCAGGCTTTGGCTCTTCATCTTCGTCATCCGGTTGGATCACAACCTTGTAATACTGACCCGTCTGGAAAAGCATGTCGCACATGGCGCGGGCACGTCGGTAATAGTCGCTGCGGATGTTGACTTTCTCATTCACCACTAAGCCGGTGACCATCTGCCTGCTGCCTCGAAAATGCATTCGGGTTTTCGCGTTGTTGATGGCAAACCCTGCGGTTACGATTTTGTCGACAAGCTCATCGCTCAAATACCAAACGGCAGGGTCATTTAGGTCTACGGAAGCAAGGCCGGTCGGGAAGTCTTTCTGACTTGTAGAGAATGTGATGTCGTCTGCGTAGCGCGTATAGGTCACGCCAAATTTCTTGGCCAGCCGGACGAGGCGCATATCCAGAATCTGAGCGATGAGCTCAGAGATCACAGGCGAGCAAGGGCTACCCTGAGGCAACGCAGTTCCGTCGCATGCAATTTGCGCGATTGTGGTCGCCACCTCGGGTTGCAGGCAAAAAGCCTTGTCCTTCAGAAAAAATCCGCGCACTCGACCGAAATTGAACGAAGGAAAGAAATCTTCTAAATCGAGGTTGAGCACCCAACGCCTTCTCTTATGGCGTGAGGCGTTTTCAGTGATCGAACGATCCTTACGAAACCCGAAAGAGATCGGCTTCGCCCCGCGCTCCTTCTCGATCTCCGCGAGACACTGATATAGCACGTGGGAAAGGTGCGACTGCAACTTCTTGAGCTTTGGCTCGGGAGCTTTGATTGTCCGCTTGCCGCCAGACTTCTTGTCAATGTCGAACGTCGCGTATTTAAGGGCGAGCGGAGTCTGGTAAACAATTGCCGTCAATGTCTTGGGCTTATATCCCAAGATCACTGCAAGCTCTTTTCGGGAAGTGGCGGCTTTTAGCTTTTGTAGATGAGACACATTCTCTCGCAAGTTAAACGGCTTACAGGCACTCCTACGCGAACATCGGGCAAATTGAACATAATGTTCATCCCGCAATAAGTATCATGGAAGCACAAGTGCCCTCCTGACATTGGTACATATGTCTCGAAACCGGACAACAATTCTGCCTGTAAGCCTTTGAGGTGCCTACATCTCCTGAAAGGGTGTTTGCAACATTGAAAATCAGCGAAACAACGATTCGTGAATGAATGGCGGCTTTTGGCCAGCGTCACGGAACGTGCTAGCGTCCGAAAACTTGTCGTTAGCAGCTGTCGCATGAAGTGAACCGAAGGTCCTCAGCCCTCCCGCGCAAACCAGATCACGTGCCGGGGGCCTTTGCCCTTGCCGTCCTTGCCCACCCGGGCGCGCACTTCGACCTCTTCCACGTC
>JBEBKE010000312.1:0-2537 GCA_040079555.1 Sphingorhabdus sp.
GATTACACTGGACGAAGCCTTTCACGGCAAATCGACAGAGATTAAAATCGATGTCGCCGATCAATGCGATGATTGCGAAGGCAGCGGCGCGCAGCCGGGGACTGGGTCACGCCAATGCAAGCTGTGCGCAGGCCATGGCAAAGTGCGCGCGCAACAGGGTTTTTTCGTGGTCGAACGCACTTGCCCGACCTGTCACGGTCGCGGTGAAGTCATCGAAAGCCCTTGCCGCAAATGTGGTGGCGATGGGAGGGTCGAGGCACGCAAAACCATCAACGTTGATATTCCGCCGGGGGTTGATGAAGGCACACGCATCCGCGTTGCTGGCAAAGGCGAAGCAGGGCCGAACGGCGCATCCGCAGGCGATCTGTATATCTTTATCCATGTCGCACGGCACAGCGTGTTTCAGCGCGATGGCACGACTTTGTTTTGCCAAGCACCGATCAGTTTTACGACTGCGGCCTTGGGCGGCGAAATCACGATCCCCGGCATGGACGGCAAGCGTCATGTCATTAATATCCCAGAGGGCATCCAGTCGGGCAAGCAGCTGCGCCAACGCGGCGCGGGTATGCCTGTGCTGCAGGGCAGAGGGCATGGCGACCTTGTCATCCAAATCGATGTCGAAACGCCCAGCCGCCTGACCGCGCGGCAAAAAGAAATCCTGTGCGAATTCCGCGAAACAGAGACCGGCGAAGAATGCCCGCAATCGCGTGGCTTTTTTGACCGGATCAAAAACATCTGGGACGATTTGACCGATTAATCCGGCAAGACTCCGCGGTCTTCCAATGATAGCTTTCCATATAGGAGAGTAGCATGGGTCGATTCGGGTTTAGCAAACGGGAATTGTTACGCTGCGCTGTGGCTCTGCCCTTGGCGGGATTGGGCGCGAGGGCCTTTGCGCAAGACGGCAATTTGCTCGGCCTTCCGGTGCCAAAGGAAATCCTCGATATCATCCCGCGCAAACCGCTAAGTTACGTCCGTATGGCCGAGGGTGTGTTACGGCTGGAGCGCGAGGCGGAGCGCAAACAAATTCCGGATTCGATCCTGTCGCGTAATACTGGGCAGCGTATCACATCAGTTGACGACGCCTTGTATCAGCTGGTACTTCCGCGGCTTGTTGCTTTGATTGATCGCGCGGAAACCGTCGATGTGGGGCTGGCGGATAAAGCGGGCGAGCTTTTGGCGGAAATCCATCAGACACAGCATGAATTGCCAGAGGCATTGCGGCTTGCGCCGTTGGGGTTTGAGCAGCTTTCGTTTTCGGGATCAGAGCCGTCGTTCATCGTGCCGCCACCCCCGGCTATTGGCCTTCCCCCCAGCGATGCTGCGCCGGTACCCGATGTTTCTATGGATTTACCTGAACCGCCGGTGGAGATTCCGCAGGAGCCATCGGTGCCAGAGGTCAAGCTGCCCGATCCCGTGGCTGTCGCCCATCCGCCCGAAGAAGAGGCGGATAAGCCGCTGAGCAAGGCCAAAGATTATGCGTCGTTGCAGGACGAATATGGCCGCCTGTACCGCAAGCTTTCGGTTCGCGCCGATCGGTCTGACGCGGTCGAATGGCATCTGGCGATGATCCGCAAGTCGAAGGCGCGATACCAAAGCGTCGGGGAGCAAACCGGCGTGCCGTGGTATTTCATCGCGGTTACGCACGGGCTGGAGGCGAGCTTTAACTTCCGCGCGCATCTGCACAATGGCGACTTCCCTTTGTCATCGCGCACGCGGCAAGTTCCCGCTGGACGCCCCACCAAATGGTTGCCGCCGTCGGATTGGGAATCGAGCGCCAAAGATGCGCTACGCTTGCTGGGCTTTACCGGGCAAAAGGATTGGAGCCTGACACGGACTTTATACCGTCTGGAGGCGTATAACGGCTTTGGCTATCGCGGCTATGGCGTGCCGACGCCGTATCTTTGGAGCTTCTCCAACCATTATGATCGCGGAAAATATGTCGCCGATGGCAAGTTCAGTTTTTCGGCGCGGTCGCAGCAATGCGGTTCTGCCGTCCTGTTAAAAATGCTGGCTGACGCGGGTGAATTGGTGTGGCCTTCTGCGCCTGTATGAAAAGGATTTTGAAATGAAAATGCGCCCCGTAATTTTGGCATTGTTTGCGCTCTCGGCTGGTGCCGCTGTTATGGCGCAACAAGACTTCTCTAAAGTCGAGGTGAAGGCGGAGCAGCTTGCCCCCGGTGTCGCTGTGCTGTTTGGTGCAGGCGGGAATATTGGCGTTTCTTATGGCGAGGATGGCACGACACTGATCGACGATCAATACGCCCCGATGACCGAGAAAATCCAAGGCGCGGTCACGGCGCTGGGTGCGACGCCAGTCAAATTCTTGGTCAACACCCATTGGCATGGCGACCATAGCGGCGGGAATGAAAATCTGGGTAGCGCAGGCGCAGTCATTATGGCGCATGACAATGTCCGCGTGCGACTGGCCGCAGGAACAGTCTCTGGCGCGGGCACAGCTGGAGCGCGGACCATTCCGCCAGCACCAGCGATTGCACTTCCGGTCATCACTTATGCCGAGGGACTAAAGCTGCATT
>JBEBKE010000313.1:0-2529 GCA_040079555.1 Sphingorhabdus sp.
AACATCCGCGTCGAACCTTTGGGCGGGGCATCGATTGCGCGCGAATATCAGATTTCCGCCGCGTGCTTCCCATACCGTTTAGGTGAGACTTTAGTGTGACCTTTGAACGGATTTCTGCCGATTTTACCGCATTTCGTTCCCATTTTGCAATGATAGGCCGCTTCGATGGCTAAACCCAAAAAACGCTATGTGTGCCAAGAATGCGGCAGTGTTGCCTCGCGCTGGCAGGGGCAGTGTGAGGATTGCAGCGCGTGGAACACGCTGATTGAAGAGGCGGGCGCGACTGTCTTTGAGATGAAGCATCATTTGCAGACGGGTGGTCGCGCTATGGTTCTCGCGGGACTCGATACCGATATCAAACTGCCTGATCGCGCCTCGACGGGCATTGCGGAGTTCGACCGTGCGCTTGGCGGCGGGCTGGTTGCTGGCTCAGCGACGTTGCTCGGCGGCGATCCTGGGATCGGTAAGTCCACATTACTACTACAAGCAGCGGCTAACCTCGCGCGGCGCGGGCTCGACGTCGCCTATATCTCGGGCGAAGAGGCGGTCGATCAGGTGCGCTTGCGGGCGCGGCGGCTGGGCCTTGGCGATGCGCCAGTGCAGCTGGCAGCGGCGACATCGGTGCGCGATATCCTCACGACCTTGGGGCAGGGCAAACCTCCTGCTTTGGTGGTGATCGACTCGATCCAGACGATGCACAGCGATTTGATCGAAGGCGCGCCGGGCACAGTCAGCCAGGTGCGCGCCTCTGCACAAGAATTGATCCGCTTTGCAAAGGAACGCGGCACGGCGTTGATGCTCGTTGGTCATGTCACCAAGGACGGCAGCATCGCTGGCCCGCGCGTTCTGGAACACATGGTCGATACTGTGCTGGCTTTTGAAGGCGAGCGTAGCCATCAGTACCGCATCCTGCGCGCCAACAAAAACCGATTTGGCGGCACCGACGAAATCGGCGTGTTCGCGATGGCGGAGGAGGGGCTGTGCGAGGTTGGGAATCCCAGCGCCTTGTTCCTCACGGACCGTGCAGAGCAAGTCACGGGCGCAACAGTCTTTCCCGCGCTTGAGGGTACAAGGCCGGTGCTGGTAGAGATACAGGCGCTGACGGTGCGGCTGTCATCGGGCGCAACCCCGCGCCGCGCCGTTGTCGGTTGGGACAGCGGCAGGCTGGCGATGATATTGGCGGTGCTGGAGGCGCGTTGCGGATTAAGTTTCTCGACATGCGAAGTGTATCTCAACATCGCGGGCGGTTATCGCATATCCGATCCGGCGGCGGACATGGCGGTTGCGGCGGCGTTGGTTTCGGCTTTGTCTGAACGGACTTTGCCATCGGACATGGTGCTGTTTGGCGAAGTATCGTTGTCCGGCGAACTCCGCCCCGTCGCGCATGGCGGTCTGCGGTTGAAAGAGGCAGCAAAGCTGGGTTTCAATCAAGCGATGGTCCCACCCTCGGTCGCTGATGCCAAGGGGATTTCGACCAAGAGCTTTCGCACCCTCGCCAATCTCGTTGACCACATCTTGGGCCGCGACTGACTGTACATTTCTTCCCCATCGACTTGCGATGGGTAGGGGGGCCGTCCGCCGTAGCGCAGCGAAGGAGGATGGTGGAGGGGCTTCGACGTTGCAGTCCCCTCCGTCATCAACCTTCGCAAAGGCTACGGTCGATGCCACCTCCCCATCGCAAGTCGATGGGGAGGATTGGTTTCCATCCAACACTTGTCTTTGCCCTTTCACCCCCTTAGCTAGAACATCATGACCGCACTCGATATCATTGTCCTTTTCCTGATCGGCGCAGGCGCGATCTTCGGCTTCATGCGCGGTTTCGTGCAAGAGGCTTTCTCACTGATTGCCTGGGTTTTGGTGATCGCCGCGATCCGGATATTGCATGCGCCCGTCACCGATTTGCTCGCTGAACCTGTAGGAACGGATGCCGGTGCTGCGGTGCTCGCGTTCATCGCAATCATCATCGTCACTTATGCATTGGGCCGCTTTATCGCCAAAAAAATGGGTGAAAAATCGCGCAAGTCCGTGCTGGGTCCGGTGGATCGCGTCCTCGGTTTCGGTTTCGGCGCTGTCAAAGGACTAATCGGGGCGAGCTTGATCTTCCTATTCCTCGTCATGGCCTATGAAACTGCCTTTGGCGGAAAGGCTGAGCGTCCCGAATGGATGACTGAGTCGCGGACTTATCCATTGCTCAATGCCAGTGGCGACGCGCTTTCCACTTTCATACGTGAGCGGCAGGATGACGGCGGCGATGCAAGCGAAGCGAAATGAACGCGACAGCTGCGCATAGCCTATACAGCCGCGAAATTCTGCAACTGGCAATGGCATTGCCGCACAATGACACTCTCGATGTGCCATCCACCACCGCAACATGCCGAGCGCCAGTCTGTGGCAGCGAAATGACTGTCGATGTTGCGATGGACGGTGAGGTAGTCGCCGCAATCGCCATCCGTGCCAAGGCGTGTGCGCTTGGGCAAGCGTCAGCTGCCATTTTACGAACGGTGGCAGTCGGGCAATCGACTGACGCGA
>JBEBKE010000314.1:0-2505 GCA_040079555.1 Sphingorhabdus sp.
CGGTAAAGGCGGCTGATCCGGCCAAGCAAGGCGGGCTGGAATTTGCGCAATATGCGGGACTCGTCGGTGCTGAGATGCAGCGTGTTGGCTATATGCCCGTAGCTGCTGGTTCACCTGCAGACCTGACTGTCACACTCGATTATGTCGTTGACGAAGGTAAAGAACGCACCGTTGCCGAGCGTGATCCATTTTATGATCCGTTCTGGGGTCACGGCCGTTATGGTGGTTTTTACGGACGGCCTTACGTTGTCCGCACCCGCCACGGCTATCGCTATATCCATGGCTGGAACGATCCGTTCCTGTTTGGTGGTCGCGGTTTTGGCGGCGGCTATGACGTGAGCAGCTTTACCGTGTTCACCAGCGGCATCGATATGAAAATCGAACGCAGCGGCACCGGTGAGCGCTTGTTTGAAGGCAAGGCCGAGGCCAAGTCGCGTTCGAACAAGCTGCCTTATCTCGTGCCCAATCTGGTCGAGGCGATGTTTACCGGCTTCCCGGGCAACAGCGGAGAGACAGTGCGGATTTCAGTCGCGCCAGAGAAGAAATAGATAGTAAACCAACACTAGGGGACTGTCCCAAGCGTAGCGCCGTGGACTGTCCCCGGCTGGTCGCGCGCTGACTTTTAGGGACAGTCCACGGCGCTTACGCTTGGGACAGTCCCCAAAAGCCCCAAACGGTGTCGCTTTTGCCGTTGCTCACTCAAACCCCGCAGCTTAAATCTGACTTTCCATAGCCCCGGCCTTCACCGGCGGTCGCGCCGATGCCTGCGTAAATTTCGGTATTGGCAAACTGTCCGTCGCGGCCGATTTTATATCCGGCGGCTTTGAATGCGGCGAGGACCTTGTCGGGTGCATCGGCAAAATAGACCGATTGCGATTCATAATGCTGTGCGATGCCGGTGATCGACAGGCCGTTGAACGACCGTTCGAGCCGCTGATAATAGGATTTGCCTTCAAAACCGATCAGCGCCTTGTCGCGCGCCGCGTCATTGGCAAAATCGGTCATGTCGATGGCTTTATAGGCCGCGCGCGATTTGGCGGTCAGCTTGGCAAACTCTGCCTCTAACTCACCCCCGAAATTGCAGCTATCGGGATTAAAGGCGATGGCAATCGGCTTGCCTTTGACAGCCGCGAGCGCCTCGATCCGCGCGCCGCCCGCGATATAGCCAACGCCGCCGCGCTTTAGCTTAATCTCGACATAGTCATTTGCGGTCAGGCCAAATAACGTCAGCGGCGTTCCAGCGGCAACCCGGTCAAGCACCGGCGCGCTTGTATCGGGCTGTGCGACGATATCGAGCGCGGTGTCCGCATTCCAGATTTTGTCGCCTAACAGCTTAGTAATTTTGGGCGGTTCAGTCTCCGACAGGTTCGACATGGCGATAAAGCCTTTGTCGTCCGCTAGCTTTAACCAAGACGTTGTGCCGTCTTCGCCGGTGATGATCGAACCAAGCGCGCTTGTCCCGCGCAACAGCTTACCCTTTATCGTGGTCCCAACAGTGGTCGCTTTGTCGCGGATATTGGCGTCGGCAACGGCGAAATAGGATTTTTCAACCGCCGCTTTCTCAGGCACTTTTTCGGTTGCTACCGGTGGCTCAATACGGCCGATATCGTCGCGTAGAAATATGACGTAATAGAGCAGCAACAGCAGCAGGATCGAACCGACGCCACCGATCAGCATCCAGTTCGGTCCCTTTGATACGGACGGCTCCACAGGCGGTTCAAAATAGTCCGGCTCCGGGGTAGCGGTGATGGGTTCAGAGTCCGCAACATAGGGTGGAGGTGGAGGTGCAGGCAGCGGAGCAGCGTCATCGGGTACGGCAACCGCCACGCTATCCGGCACAGGCGCACCGCAGCTGCCACAAAAGCGAGCGCCCTGATTAAGAGTCGTGCCGCAATGGATGCAAAATTTCGTCACTACGTCTCTCCCGAATCCTTATCGGATACGGGATAGAGCGTGATTAGCTGTAATGATAGAGCAGCTTATGCTTCCAATTGGCGAAGCAAGGCGCGGACATCATTGTCCATATCATTATCCATCCGGCGCAAATCTTCGACAAGGCGCACGGCGTGGATGACAGTCGAATGGTCACGGCCACCGAATTTGCGGCCGATTTCTGGATAGCTGCGCGGCGTCATCACCTTGGCCAGATACATCGCGACCTGACGCGGACGAACGACGGCACGCGCACGGCGTTTGGACGACATTTCGCTGCGGTCGATGCGGTAATATTCGCAGACAGCACGCTGGATTTCGTCAATCGTGATCCGGCGGCGGCAGGCGCTGAGAATATCTTTTAGCTGTTCCTCGGCCAAAGTCCGCGTGATCGGCTTGCCGGTCAGCTGCGCATAGGCGATCAGCTTATTCAGCCCGCCCTCAAGCTCGCGAACATTGCGGCTGATGGTGCGCGCCAGAAAATCGATCACGTCCTCGCCAACCTGCGCATCGGGCATATTGGCCAAACGCTGCACCAGAATTGCGCGGCGCAGTTCCAGATCGGCAGGCTGA
>JBEBKE010000315.1:0-2477 GCA_040079555.1 Sphingorhabdus sp.
AACCAGCTGAACAATTGCAGCGCCGCAAACAGGATCGCGATCGTCCATAGCGGCACACCCATCGCGCCCCTTTTACGGGCATAATACCAAAGCGAGCCAAAGATCAGCGCGAGTTCTAGCGGGATTTCGATCATTGGATAATTCCACAGACCGAGGCCAAGCTTAGGCGGTTGCCCGGCAAACGTTAGGTCGGGAACATGGACGAGCCAATCAAGGAACCAGTGCGACAATACGACCGTCGCCGCCACCAGCGCGCCCGTACGGTTTTTCGTCGCCAGCCAAACAAGCGCCGCAAAACCAAGCGCCCATATGGCAGCGCCAAGCAAGCTATGCGTATAGGGCATGTGGTAAAGATCCATCGGGTTCATTGCCGATATGCCTTGCTGGAACCGCATCTTTTCTGTGCCGGTCAGCAAAAAGGCAAAGAACGCCCAATCGACCAGTTGCGCGCCGACAAACAGCACCGGCAATCGCGGCGCGTCCTTATGCGTCGCTGCGATCAATGCGGGCGCGAAATGGCCGATGAACATGAAACTGCCTCCCCTTTGAAAGGGCAAAGGCTAGCGCTATGCGCTCAAAAGTAAATGTCGATATAGTCGGTCAGGCCGTCGCACCATTCAAACTCGCGCAGCCGCCAATATTTGCGGTTCTGCGTGATCGCGAAACGCCAGTCTTTTGTTTGGGTACAATAGCGCCCTTCGTCCGGCGTGCCGTCGATCAGAATATTGCCGCGAAATATAAATTCATCGGCGCCGACCCGCACAATTGCACCATTTAGCGTGACACGCGCTCTGCCATCTATCGAGCGTTGCTCGCCTTGCAACGACAAAGTGAGATTTTCAAAAACGGCATCAACCCTGCCGCGCGGGGTATTGTCGAACTGAAGCCATTGGACGGACATACCGCGATTGTTGACGATGCGGTCGAACGCTTCCCAATCTTGGATCTTGGTTGGCTCCAGCGGCGGTGCGGTGAATACATCAGCTGCGGTGTTCCCTGCGAAAAGCAACGCAGCACTCAGTGCGGCGAACCATTTCGCAGGGATCCACATGTCGGACTTAGTTACCCTTACAGGTCTGAGCGCCCTTATCGGCCAGCTTCACATTGATCTGCGCGCCAGTACCGGACAGCGATGTCTTGCCATCTTCGGACTTCATTGGACCAGCCGGTGCTTCGGTAGCGCCAGCCTCTGCCTTTGGTGCGTTTACACGCACGGCAGCTGCGGTTTTGTCACCAACGCGAATGTCGGCGGCTTCGTTCTTACCGAGATAATCGACGTTCAAAACGGTACCATCAGCACAACGATACACATTCGATGCGGTAATCGATGGCGGCATTGGCAACGGTTCTGCGGTTGCAGCAGTTGCTGCTTCCGTGTCGGCGTCTGCCGCAGGGGTTTCGGACTTGTTGCATGCCGCTAACGCTAGCATGGACAACGGGGCGAGGATGAGAAATGTCTTTTTCATAGGTGCACCTACATGCCGCAGCTTTGTGACAACGCAAAGTAAAATTGCGTTGGATAGAGTGGTTGGTATCGACGACCCGAGGCAATGCTTATCACCATAGGGACTGCGAAACGCTTGACCGCCCCTTGCTCCCGCGTCAAAGCTTTCGTTATGACCGATAACGCAAACACGCAGCCAAGTTTTGAAGAGGCGCTAAAGGCCCTTGAGGAAGTAGTGCATAAACTGGAGAGCGGTGATGCGCCGCTCGACGAATCGATTGCGCTGTATGAACGCGGCCAGACGCTGCGCGCCATTTGCCAGACACGACTGGACGCAGCGCAGGCGCGGATCGAGGCGATCATCCTTGGTCCCGATGGCGCACCGCAAGGCACACGCCCTTTTGATGCAGACTGAAACTGTGACCGGCGGGCAACTTATGATGACGCTGGATACCGCTATCGGCCAAGTCGCGGCGGAAATCGATGCCGAGTTTGACCGGCTGTTGCCCGTTCCCGATGACGCGCGCGCACCGTTGTTTGAGGCGATGCGCTACGCGGCTATCGGCGGTGGCAAAAGGCTGCGGCCCTTGTTGCTGATCGCCACTGCGGGAATTTTCCATGTCGACCGCGACACCGCTATCCGCGTTGCAGCGGCGGTTGAGGCGATCCATGTCTATTCATTGGTGCATGACGATCTGCCGTGCATGGATGATGACGATATGCGGCGCGGAAAGCCGACGACGCACAAGGCGTTTGGCGATGCCACCGCAGTGCTGGCGGGCGACTCGCTGCATGCGCTGGCGTTTGAAATCCTTGCCAGTCCCGGCACACATGCCGACCCGTTTGTCCGCAGCGAGTTGACCGCGACGCTTGCTCTAGCCAGCGGCCCCGACGGCATGGCGGGCGGGCAGATGATGGATTTAGAGGCGGAAAAGACGACGTTCGACCTGCCGACGATCACCCGCCTGCAAGCCCTAAAAACCGGCGCATTGATTGCTGCTAGCGTTGAAATGGGCGCGATTTTGGGCCATGT
>JBEBKE010000316.1:0-2458 GCA_040079555.1 Sphingorhabdus sp.
AGCGGTGCGCGACCGGCTGATCGCCTCCATCGAACGGGTCGCTGTCGGCATCGGCCGCGCCAATGGCTTGCCAGAGGATAAGCTGCCGATTGTGAAGGTCACCGAATCGACGCCCGTAACGGTCAACGACGGCGCGCTCGCCCGCCGATTAAACACAGCGATTGGCAATGCACTTGGCAACGATGTCGTCATCCCGTTCAAACAAACGGGCATGGGTGCCGAGGATTTCGCCTTCTTCATCGACCCCAAATTTGGCATCCCCGGCTATTATTTCGCCGTTGGCGGGACAAAGCCAGAATGGCGCGAAGCAGCGAACAACGGTGGGCCGCAAGTGTCGGGGCATCATTCCCCCTTGTTCAAAATCGATCCCGAACCATCGGTACGGCTGGGCGTTGAGGCAATGACAGCCGCGGTTCTCGATTTGCTGAAAAAATAATGGCGCGTAAACACCGCGGCTGGCATGAAGAGGAGGAGGCAGAAGCGCCGCCTGTCCTGCACTGCTGGCTATGCAGCCGCCCGATCGGCGAGGTGACCGTGTGGCACCACCCCGTCCCCAAAAGCAGGGGCGGGCGAGAGCAAGTGCCGGTGCATCCGATCTGCAACAAAACGATCCACGCCAATTTCAGCAACAGCGATTTGGAAAAGCGCTATTCGACTGCGGAGGCACTGCTTGCGAATGAAGACATCAAGCGGTTTGTCGACTGGATCGCCAACAAGCCGCTCGATTTTGATGTGCCGGTTAAGAAGCGGTAGCCTCCCCTCTCGTCTTCCACAGCGAGAACAATATCCCACCAAGGATCAGTGCAAAGGTCACGCCTAGGCTGAGCACCGGCGGGAACTTGTCGCCGCCTAGAACAAAGTCCGCGACGAAGATTTTCGAGCCGATAAACACCAGCACAAGCGCCAGCGCGTATTTCAGATAATGGAAACGATGCACCATCGCGGCGAGCGCAAAATACAGCGCGCGCAAGCCTAGGATCGCCATGATGTTCGACGTGTAAACGATGAACGTATCGGTGGTGATCGCAAAGATCGCAGGCACCGAATCCACCGCGAACACCAAATCCGCAAGGTTGATAACGATCAATGCCAACAACAACGGTGTGATCGCTCGGACCATTTTTCCGGTCTTTTCATCCTGCACTTTCACGATAAACTTCTCGCCGTGCAGTTCGGGTGTCACGCGGAAATGCTTGTTCATGAACCGGACGATCGGGTTCTTCGACACGTCCATTTCGCTGTCGCCGGTGAACAGCATTTTGATGCCAGTTGCGATCAGGAATGCGGCAAAGATATAGAGCACCCATTCATATTGCTGCACAATGGCTGCACCCACGCCAATCATGATACCGCGCAAGATGATGACAGCAATAATGCCCCATAAAAGCGCGCGATATTGGTATTTATTGGGGATAGCGAAGTAGGTAAATATCAGGCTGATCACAAAGACGTTGTCGATAGACAGCGCCTTTTCAATGAAGAAACCGGTATAATATTGCATACCCATTTCAGCACCTTTGGCCATCCAGACCCACACGCCAAAGGCCAAAGCGATGGAGATATAAAAGGCGGTGAGTTTCAACGATTCACCAATCCCCATTTCCTTGTCTTCCTTATGCAAAAAACCAAGGTCAAAGGCGGTCAGCGCCGCGACAAGGCCGATAAAGCTCAGCCAAAACCAGACCGGTGTTCCCAGCCAGTCCATTGTTAGAAAATCCATGATTTAGTCCCTCTTGAACGAATTGAAGTTCAATCGGATGCTCCAGTGCTGGAGCGTGGGCTTTCGGGGGGAGAGGAAGGAACCAATCGACCCAGCACCGGAAACATCCGATGCGGCCGACATCACGTTGTTCGATCACCAATCGGTCAATCAAACGAGCGCCAGAGGGGCCCGGTCCGCAATGCTTTAATGGAGCGAAATGGTCTGATTTGCAATAGGGGTTTTGGCTGTAGGAGGCACGGACGGGGCGATTGAATGGCATATGTTTGCGGGGGGACGCCTGCCTGCTTGAGGTCGAAAGAAAGCCGGCTTATGGACAGAGAATGAAATGGAAACCTCGCAATCTACGTGAACTTGCCCGCATGGTCGTAGGCGATGCAGATAATTTCCATTATCGATCAAGCAAATACATAACCGAGTTCTTTGAGGATTGTGACCTAGAGTTCGTCCATCAAGGTGAGACACGGCCTGCTTGGGCAGCAGAGCGGCTCGACGAAGTGCTGGCGATGCCGCACGCAAGTGCAAGCGTCATGCCCGATGCCTTCCTGCGGATTATCCGGCGTTTACTCGACAAAAGCGAAGCGCAAGATGGCGACACAGACCGTGACAAAGCGCTTACGGCACTAAATACCGTAATGGCGCGCGAAGGGTGGGCGGTAGTTATTGACGAACATGGTGTAGCGCAACTGAGGCATATCGCGACCAATACAATCGCTCAGATAGCAAATCCACACCGCC
>JBEBKE010000317.1:0-2450 GCA_040079555.1 Sphingorhabdus sp.
CCCATGCCCAAACTCATCCTCATCCGTCACGGCCAGTCGCAATGGAATTTGGAAAACCGCTTTACCGGATGGTGGGATGTGGACGTGACCGAAAAGGGCGCGGCCGAGGCATGGGCTGCGGGCGAGTTGATGCGCGACAAAGGCATCGCCCCCGATGTTGCCTTTACCAGCGTACAGACCCGCGCGATTAAGACGCTTAATCTGGCGCTTGAAGCAATGGGCCGGCTGTGGCTACCCGTGACCAAAGACTGGCGGCTGAATGAGCGGCATTATGGCGGGCTGACCGGTCTCGACAAGGCCGAAACGGCAGCGAAGCATGGCGAGGAGCAGGTCCATATCTGGCGCCGCAGTTTCGACATTCCGCCACCGCCGCTGGAGGCCGGTTCGCCATTCGATCTGTCCAATGATCCGCGTTATGCCGGGATTGCGATCCCGAGCGCCGAGAGCCTGAAAGACACCATCGACCGGGTCTTGCCCTATTATAAAAGCGCCATTGCGCCCGAACTACGCGCTGGCAAATCGGTCATCATCTCGGCGCATGGCAATTCGTTGCGTGCGTTGGTCAAGCATCTGTCGGGCATTTCGGATGCCGACATCGCCGCGCTAGAAATCCCGACCGGCCAGCCGATTGTGTACGAACTGGACGATGCGCTGAACGCGACTGACCGCTATTATCTATCGGAGCGTTAGGCCGAGCAATCAGGCCGGATATTTCGACCGTTTGTGCGCGTACATCGCCTGATCGGCTGCATCCAAAACTTCGCCAGCCTTTGATCCGCTCTCGATCAACATGCTGCCGACCGACACGCTGATCTTCAACGTCGGGCCGGATGTTTTGATCGGCAGCGCTGTGAATAGCGCCCGCATCGATTCGGTTTTTTCGGCCAGCTGTTCAGCAGAAATGCTATCAAGTAGCACCGTGAATTCATCGCCGCCAATCCGCGAGACGATATCCGATTTGCGAACCGCGCCGAGCAGTGATTTGGCCACTCCGCGCAACACATCGTCACCGATTGCATGCCCCTGAATATCGTTTACCGCTTTCAACTGGTCCACATCGCAAAACAGCAAGCCATAGGTTCCGCCATAGCGATGTGCGCGCCAGCACCAACGGTCCAGCGTTTCAATAAAATGGCGGCGGTTGAATAACGGCGTCAGCGTATCGGTTGAGACCAGCCGTTCCAGTTCGGCGATACGCATCCGCAGCCGGGCATTTTCACGTTCAAGCAATGATGCGTTTTCAGACCCGATGACCGGTGCCCTTTTGACTGTAACTTGCGACATACTGGCCCCGGAGTTTCTAACAGAGACCCGGTTGCCGGTTTATGTTTATCTATCAAACGGATTTGCACGCAAATTGCAACTGTTTACACGTCAGGAAGAGTGCAAGATCGACGATTGCACCGCGCGCATCGCCTCGCTAGAGACCAATCTTGTTTCCGTCAGCGCAGGGGCCAGGAAATTGAGCGAAGCATCACCCGTTGTGGGAATCATCATGGGCAGCCGGTCTGACTGGGAAACCATGCGTGAGGCCTCCGCTATTCTCGCGGCGCTGGATGTGCCGCATGAATGCAAAGTGGTGTCGGCCCACCGCACGCCAGACCGGCTATATGACTACGCAAAATCAGCGGTGGATCGGGGCCTGCACTGCATTATCGCAGGCGCAGGTGGTGCAGCGCATTTGCCCGGAATGGTTGCGGCGATGACGCGGCTGCCGGTGCTGGGCGTGCCGGTGCAATCTAAAGCGCTGGACGGCATGGATAGCCTATTGTCGATTGTGCAGATGCCTGCGGGCATCCCGGTCGGCACATTGGCTATCGGCAAAGCAGGCGCGGCGAATGCGGCGTTACTGGCCGCCGCGATGCTTGCGAATAATGATCCGGCGCTGGCTGATCGGCTGGACGCTTGGCGCGCGAAACAAACAGATAATGTAGGCGAGACACCAGAATGAAGCCGCTCCCCCCCGGATCAACCATCGGCATATTGGGCGGCGGGCAATTGGGCCGGATGATGGCGATTGCGGCGGCACAACTTGGCTATCGCTGCCATATTTATGCACCAGAAGAAGATTCGGTCGCAGCCGAGGTTGCGGCTGCATTCACCTGCAAACCCTATTTCGATACCAACGCGTTGCGCGCCTTTGCCGAAAGTTGCGACGTTGTGACCTATGAATTTGAAAATGTGCCCGTCGCGCCATTGCAGACGATCGCCGATGTTGTGCCCATCCGGCCCGGCATCAACGCGCTGGAGATTGCCCAAGACCGCGTCGAGGAAAAACTGTTTGCAGCACGGCTGGGCGGCGTCACCGCACCGTTCGAGATTGCGGGCGAACGGCAGGAAGCTGCATCGGCACTCGACAAGGTCGGCTATCCCGCGATCCTGAAAACCATCCGCATGGGCTATGATGGCAAAGGCCAAGCGCGGGTCAACGGACCACAGGAACTGTCACA
>JBEBKE010000318.1:0-2448 GCA_040079555.1 Sphingorhabdus sp.
ACCGCCGCGACGATCGCCGCGACGCCGCTTGGGCTGTTGCTGCTGTTTCAAACGCCAGAAGACGTCGCGCGGATTGCCATTGCTGTGATCGCGCTGCTTGCCTTCGTCGTGATGATTGCACCACGCGGGCCGCTTCCGCCCCAAGCCAAGTTGCCTGCAATCCTGACTGGCCTGCTGACCGGGTTTCTGGGGGCCTTCGCCGCCATACCCGGCCCGCCGGTAATCTATTATTTCGTGCGAAAGGGCGTTCCAGCGGCCGTGACGCGTGACGCGCTGATCGTTATCTTTTTCTGGGCACCTTTGGCTGTCGCGCTCATTGCACTGGGGCTAGGCAAACTTGATTGGCAACTGTCAGCACTCGCCCTTGCGTGCTTTCCTTCACTGGCCGTTTCCAACGCGCTAGGTACACGCTTTTTCGGCAGAGTTCCGGAATCGCAATGGAGGATTATGATTGTCTCTCTTATTGCCGTGTCAGCAATAGGGGCTGTGCTTCGCGCGTTTTAATTATGCTCTATACGCATGGTACTCGAACCACTTAATTGAGATAGTCCCGGGGCAAGTGGTCGGCGCATCGCGAAAACCAAACGGGGATTCGGAAATTATATCAATAAGATATTGAAGTTATTCGAGTCCTCTTCCGACACCACTATTTGTTTACCCTCAAGCGCCGGGCGGCGGTATTCACCGCCTTGGCTACCTCGTATTAACTCGGGCGGGCGGTCGCCCTTGCGAACCCTTTGGGTTCGGTGGTGTTGTGTCTCGAGCGCCGAGTCCGCTGTTTTGTCCGGGTTCCGCGACGGGGGGCTAGCTCGCAAAGCCAAGGGCCGCCGGTCGGCCTTGCGAACCCTATCGGGTTCGGTTTTGGTGATGCAACCTATGGCATTGGCATGATTTCTGCGTATTGGTTGATCGAACGCACTTTTGCCTAAAGCCAGAAAGCCCGACAATGAGATTCTTCTCCGACAACGCAGCGCCCGTCCATCCCGAAATCTGGGCGGCGATGCACGCGGCGGACCATGCCGATACCGCTTATGCAGGCGATGCGTTCTCGGCGCGGCTGGATGCGGCGTTTGGCGCATTGTTTGGCACCGAGGTTGCGGTGATCTGGGCCGCGACGGGGACGGCGGCGAACGGGCTGGCGCTGAGTGCGTTGGTTGATCCGTACGGCGCGATACTCTGCCACCGCGAGGCGCATTTGGAGGTGGATGAATGCGGCGGCCCGGCTTGGTTCACGCATGGCGCGAAGCTGTTGCTGGCCGAGGGCGAGGGGGCGAAGCTGACGCCCGATGCGATCAACGCGGTGTTGAACACAATGCGCGGCGATGTGCATCAGGCGGTGCCGCAAGCGATCTCTATCACGCAAGCGACCGAATATGGGCGGGTCTATACGCCCGCCGAGGTCGCGGCAATTGGTGCGGTGGCGCGGGACCGAAAACTGAAACTCCACATGGATGGCGCGCGTTTTGCCAATGCGGTGGCGTCGCTTGGCTGTCATCCGGGCGATGTGACGTGGCGGGCTGGCGTCGATGTGCTCAGCTTTGGCTGCATCAAAAACGGCGCGATGAGTGCTGAGGCGATTGTCTTTTTCGATCCTGATCTGGCAGCGCGCACGCGGTTTGCGCATAAAAGCGCGGGGCAGTTGCAATCCAAGGGGCGGTATCTTGCGGCGCAATTGCTGGCGATGATTGATGCAGGCCGCGCGGCGGGGCCTTTGTGGCTGGAAAATGCGGCAAAGGCCAATGCGGCGGCGCAGATTGTCGCGGAGGCCGCTGGCGCGCGTTTGTTGCATCCGGTGGAGGCGAATGAGGTGTTTCTGACGTTGTCCGCCGAAGAAGCGGCGGCGTTGCGTGCGCAAGGTTTTGATTTCTACGACTGGGGTGTCGGCGCGGCGCGGCTTGTGACCAGTTGGGCTTCGCCGGTGGATGAGGTTGAGAAACTGGCGGCGGCGTTGCGCGGGCTTTGATTGCGGCAATGGGCTTTGGGGGGGACTTGGGGGGGACTGTCCCAAGCGCGAAGCGTGCCGTGGACTGTCCCTAGGCGTGGATGCACGACCCGTCGGGGACAGTCCACGGCGCTACGCTTGGGACAGTCCCCTGGCGCAGGATCACATATCAAAATTGCCCAACAAAAAAGGCCGGAGAGTTTCCTCCCCGGCCTTCTTATCTCTGTGGCCTAAAGCCTAGAATTTATACTTCGCCGAAATGCCGTATGTGCGCGGCTGGTTCGGGTAACCCGAAACCGATCCCGACTGCACAACGCTTGGGAAAATGGTGGTCAGGTACTTCGCACCCGTCAGGTTACGACCCCAAGCGGAGAATTGCAGACCATTGCCAAGACGCAACGTTGCCGATGCGCTCAGGTCGCTGACTTCGCGCTTATAGATGCGATAGGCTGGGTTGTCGTTGATGACCGTACGGGCTTGATAGTAATAATCGCTGCTAAGGATTA
>JBEBKE010000319.1:0-2436 GCA_040079555.1 Sphingorhabdus sp.
AAAGTCGCCGAAGCAGCAGTGGTCGGTTATCCGCACGATATCAAGGGGCAGGGCATTTACTGCTATGTGACCCTAAATGCCGGCGAGGATCACAATGACGATTTGATGGCGGAACTGCGCCAGCAGGTGCGCACCGAAATTGGCCCTATCGCTTCGCCCGATCATATCCATTTCACCCCCGCTTTGCCGAAGACGCGCAGCGGAAAGATCATGCGGCGGATATTGCGTAAGATTGCGGAGAATGATTTTGCTGCACTGGGGGATACATCGACCTTGGCGGATCCGAGTGTGGTCGATGCGTTGATTGAAGGGCGGCGGAATCGTTAGTCTTGGCTGGATAGCGTGTGCCATTTGTTTCACGCAAAGGCGCAAAGAGAAATAAGGGCGAACCCCATAAGAAAAATCTCGGCAGCGCCTTGGGGACCGCCACTTTTTAACGGCTTCGCCAACTCCTTATTTTCCTTAGCGCCTTTGCGTGAACCCAATGGCACAACACCGCAATGCGACGCTACGCATCTTGCGCAGGTAAACATCTCCGCCTAAACAAATTTAATCGTACGATTAAATGGAGAGAAATATGCCCATCCGCACCGGTCCGCTGAACGGCGTTAAAGTTATCGAACTCGCTGGCATCGGTCCCGGTCCCTATGCGGGGCAGCTGCTCGCTGACATGGGCGCCGATGTCGTCGTGATCGACCGCCCGGGCGGCGGGATGCCGAAAGCTGTCGATGGACGCGGGAAAAGGTCGATTGTTCTCGATCTGAAAAAGCCTGAAGCGGTGGAGGCTTTGCTGAAACTGATCGCCACTGCCGATGTGCTGATCGAAGGACTCCGCCCCGGCGTGACCGAACGCATGGGCGTGGGGCCAGATTCCTGTCACTCGGTCAATCCGCGCTTGATCTACGGCCGGATGACCGGCTGGGGGCAGACTGGCCCGTGGAGCCAGATGGCGGGACACGATATCAATTATATCAGCATGACGGGCGTGCTGAATGCGATTGGCAAAGACGGCCAGCCACCGGTGCCTCCGCTGAACATGGTGGGCGATTTTGGCGGGGGCAGCATGTTCCTTGTCACTGGCATCTTGGCGGCGCTGATCGAACGGGGCGTGACCGGCAAAGGTACTGTCGTTGATGCTGCGATTATTGATGGCACGCACAGCCTGATGAGCTTTGTCCACGGGATGGCTGGCCTTGGGCAGTGGCAGACCAAGCGCGAGGGCAATTTACTGGATGGCGCCGCGCCATTCTACCGTTGCTATACGACAGCAGATGGCAAGTTTATGGCGGTCGGCTGTATCGAGCCTCAATTTTTTGCCGCGATGATGGAACGGTTGCCGATTGGTGCCGAGACCTATGGCGGGCAGCATGACCGCAACAAATGGGCGGCGCAGCATCAGATGTTGGAGGGCATCTTTGCTTCTAAAACCCGCGATGATTGGGCGGCGATCTTTGCGCTAACCGATGCCTGCGTTACGCCGGTGCTGGATTATGTCGAGGCCGCAGCGCATCCCGCGAATGCAGAGAGAAATGCTGTCGTCAACGACGGCCATTGGTTGCACCCGCAAATCGCGCCGCGCTTTTCGGGGCATAACCAGGCCGACAGCTTTGTCATTGCAACCAAAGGGGCAAGCTATGCCGAAGTGCTTAGTGCGGCAGGGCTAAGTGCCGACGAAATTGCGTCGCTGATCACGGCCGGAGCGATAGTTGCTAGCTAAATCATCACGCTAATCCGCATTAAAAAAGGCCGGCCTCCCATCGGAAGCCGGCCCTTTTTGTATCCAATTGTTCGGCGTTAGAACTTGGCGCGAACCGTCAAGCCGTACATCCGTGGCTCTTCAACAAAACCGATCAACGAACGCGTACCTGCACCACCACGCAGCGGCGTGTTGGCGGTGATGCCGCGGGTGATTTCGTTCGACAGGTTGGTTCCCCACAATTCAAACGTGAAACGCTCATCCGGCGTAGTCAACCCGATACGTGCGTTCATTTTGAAGTAGTTTTCCTGACGTGCCAGCGGGATCGGCAGATTGTTCGTATCCAGATCGATCGTCCGCGTTGTGCGGCTATCCGAATAGTTCATGCTGCCGTTGACCAACAAACCCCAACCCGAATCGTTGAGGGGGCCGTCATAGGTCAGCCCGATCACGCTAGTGAACTTTGGCGCGTTGGTCAGATCTTGTCCGCAAAGGCGATTGACCGACGCCAACGCGCCCGGCGCTACGCCGACGTTACAATTGCTGGGATAACGGGCATCAGCATAGGTCATCGCCAAGCTGCCCTTCATATAGTTCCCGAAATCACCGAACAGTTCGAGTTCCGCGCCTGTCGAACGCGCCGAATTGACGTTGAAGGTTAGGAACTGGACGCCGGTGAATTCGAGGACCTGAAAGTCGCTCATCTTCATGTCGAACAAGGCAAGGTTGGCTTTGATCGG
>JBEBKE010000320.1:0-2422 GCA_040079555.1 Sphingorhabdus sp.
GGTGAAATAGCGGACACTGTCCTGCGATTTTTGCGACGCCAGTTTCACCTTTGCCGGCTTCGTATTCGCGGCTTGCTCAGCGGTAATCATGCCCGCATCCTGCATCACTTCGATCACCACGCCCGCGCGGCCAATCGCTGCCTGTGCATCTGCAGTGGGCGAATAATGCGATGGCGCCTTGACCAGCCCTGCAATAATCGCGGACTCCGCAAGCGTCAGTTCCTCTGCGCCATGATCGAAAAATTTGCGCGACGCGGCATCGACGCCAAATGCGCCGCCGCCAAAATAGACTTTGTTCAGATACAGTTCGAGGATCTGATCCTTTGAAAACTTCGTCTCCATCGCCATCGACAAAATGATTTCGCGAACTTTCCGACCAAATTCGCGGCGATTGTTCAAATACACCGTCCGCGCCAGCTGCTGCGTAATCGTCGATCCGCCTTGCGACCATTTGCCATTGGTCAACCGCACGTAAAACGACCGGACGATACCAATCGGATCGACGCCCGGATGATAATAAAACCGCCGGTCCTCCACCGCGACCATCGCGTCTTTCATATCTTTGGGCAGTGATTTGACTGGAACCCAGCGGCCAAAGCTTGGCCCCAAAGTCTGGATCACGGTGCCATCGGCGGCGCGCACGCGGATCATCTGACCATTGGGCGAGGTCTTTAAATCCTCGAAACTTTTGATCTCATTGCGCGCAATCGCGACGAAAATCCCCACGATCAACAGCCCCATCAAAGCAAGGGCGATTCCGGTTTTCAGCAATATGAAAAACCACCGCGCAAACCGTGATCTTTCGCCTGCATTCTGTGCTGTTTTTGCCATTGATCGCAGTGTTACCGTCTCGGTAGAAATCCGACAAGCCGCAAAAATTGCGCTCTATTCAGGTTCGAAATCGAGCGAGACGCTGTTGATGCAATAGCGCAATCCTGTCGGCCCAGGACCATCGGGGAAAACATGGCCTAAATGCCCGTCACAACGCGTGCAGCGCACTTCGATACGGTGCATACCGTGGCTATGATCGTGAATTTCGGTCACGGCATCGGCGGCTGCGGGCGTCGTAAAGCTGGGCCAGCCAGAGCCGCTGTCGAATTTATCGGTCGATTGGAACAGCAACGTGCCGCATCCACCGCAATGAAACGCACCGTCGCGTTTTTCGACGTTCAACGAGCCGCTAAACGCCCGTTCGGTGCCCGCCTCGCGCAGCACGTGATATTGCACAGGGGAAAGGCGCGCACGCCATTCGTCTTCATTTAGGTCGAGTTTTTCCATGACGCCAATGTGGCTATGTGCGCCCTGAACGTCAAGTCGCGGTCATTTACCAATAATTCACCACAAACCGCGAAAATGGGGAATGGCGCTGTTGCATCGCATGATTGGATTTGGGCTGCTATTCGCGGTCAGCACCAGTGCGTCATTCGCGCAAGAAGCGAATGAAATCCCGCTCCAGGTGGAAATCCGCACCCAGTTGGATTTCAGCAAAGCGGCAACCGCTGGCGCAAATGGTGGCCGGATCAGTATCGATCCCAGCAATGGATCGCGGCAGATGGCGGGCGATATCGTTGACCTTGGCGGCTCTGCCCTGGCGGGATCAGCAATTGTTACCGGCGAACCCGGCCGCTCAGTTCGAGTCGATATGCCGATGACAATCCGCATGACCGGGTCGCTGGGCGGTACGATTGAAATCAGCAACCTGCGCACCAACCTTCCGCCGCAATCTCGGCTCGACAGTTTCGGAAAACTCGAGTTTAACTTTGGCGGTGATTTGGAGATTAAGGGCAGCGTTGCGGGAACATTTCGCGGGCGCATTCCGATCACTGCGGAGTATGAATAGCGCTTAGCGCGCTCTCGCCGCTGATCGCGCAATCCGCGATAATTCCTCTTCCAGCAATACCGAGCCGAGATCAGCGCCGAGAGTCATAACTTTCTGCTCGACGTCAATAAGGTGCCCCATCAGGCCGGACAATCGCGGCGAAGTCCAGCATTTCAGCTGCGCTTCATGCTCGCCCTGTTCTTTCCAGAAAATCGACTTGGTCGCGCGGATCAGCGCGCCGGGGGCCGCGCCGTTATCGACCTTGGCCCGTAGCCCCGCGAGCAATGCCGCGCGTCGTTGCATGGCGCGCAATATCCGCACGGCATCGATGCCGACGGCGCGCGCCTCGGACAATTGCCGCCCCAATGCTCGCACTTCGCCGGCCATCACGCGGTTGATGAGAGCGTTGACATCCTCTTCGCTGGTTTCTGCCGCAAGCGCCGTAAACGCGGCTGCCTCAACCAGCACCGGCCGTTCTGGGCTAGCGTCATGATATAGCGCTAACTTCTCGACTTCGCTGGCCGCCAATCGCCGGTCTTGCCCTGTGTAGCGCGCAATCTGTGCGGCAAGCGCGCGGTCAAGTTTCAGCCCCGCTGTGCGGGC
>JBEBKE010000321.1:0-2412 GCA_040079555.1 Sphingorhabdus sp.
TAGGCCAAGATCTCCATCAGTCTCTAGATCCAAACGATCTAGCGTCGGTCGCCTTGAAAACGGGCAAACCCTTGTCGTTTCGCAGCGTGGAAGCGCTGACAGTCAAGCGCTCGCTGGTCAATGGCAGCCAGCGGCTTGAGCTGACGGGATGGTCGGCCGATCGGCTCGATTGGTATAAGGCACAAGGATGCTTCACCGAGATTATCCGCTATCAGACGCGGCTGTTCGTTCCAACTAACGACGCAGGCGCTGTTTTCGGGTGCCTCACCTGCCGACAGACATGATTGGAGCTCTTCCCAGCTTCGCGGCGCGATGCTTCAGCCGGACTCTGAAGCCACAAGTTTTTCCAGCTTTGCCATGAAGAAGCGTTCACTCCAAAGTTCCACCGAGCGAAGCTCCGTTGGGCGGAGGAACCGTGCGACATCGTCGCCTGCCTCCTTCCAATCAATATTGGCAATGGTACTGGAAAGTGCGGCTTTCAGCCATCCGATATCGACCGAAATCGTTTTGTCGCCTTCCCATGGTCCTTTCTGGATTAGCGCATTGCGCAACAGAGCAAGGTTGGGAGCGATGTCACGCGAAACATACCAGGAAAAATCGAACCAGTCGCGACCCTTCAAAAAACCGCGACACAAAAGCGCGTGGATCTTGAGGGCAAAATTGGACGGCAAATCCTGGTGACGAACTTCATAATCGAGCGGAAAATCTAGAAAGCTGGTGACCTCACCCGATCCCAAGGGAGGATTGACGTCAATCTCGAGTTTGATCCGGATTGTTTTTCGCGGGCCCTGTCCTGCGAAAGACAGGTCTAGCTGATTGGCAATGGAATCGTTCTTCAGCAAAGCCGCATGAATGGCCTTATCCATCCGGGCAGGCGGCTGCGCCTCAAGCTTGACGCCGAATTCAGCAGCCACTTGTGTGAGCGCGCTCAGATAAGGCGACCAGTCGAACTTTGGGTTAGGCGCGCGCAGGAGAAAATCGAGATCTTCGGAAAATCGGGGGAGGCCGTGCAGGATACGAAGGCTGGTACCGCCCTGGAACAAGGCGACATCGAAAAAGTCACCGCGCCATAGTGCATAGAGTGCGATTTCCTGAAGGATTTCCTTGACCGCATTTTCCTCTTCGAGCGGACTTACGGCAGCATATCGGCGTAGCCGCTCCTTGATCAGGTCAATCATGTTTCGCACTCCGCTGTCGTGACGTCTTGCCGCTCATCAGCGCGACTTCGAGTTGCTCGAGAAACGTATTGACGGCCTTATGTTTGTATACGGGCTTCAATTTAGCAAAATCCGCTCGCTTGAGCGCAAACAGCTTCGCTTCGTCGATCCGCATACCGCTCGTCAGCCAATCCAGACCTTGCCAACGCTGCTTGCGCAACGCCACGAGATCGAGAATGGCCCGCAAAGGTTGGGCAACGAGAGCTGTCAGTTTACCGAGGGCTACCCGGTCTACATCGGTTAGCAGACGATAATCATGGATGGCGAGTGGGTGAAAAGCAAAAGCGCCAAATGCGTCGGTTTCATATTCTTGCGTCTTACGACCCGGCGAAACGCTTGCAGTCGTGAACACCGTCTCCGGAATCCAGCTATGATAGGAAAGCGCGGTTTCGAAAGAGACGTAACTGCCGGGAAGTAGGCTCTGGGCTACGGCAAATGGATGAACAGAATCTGCACGATCTTCAGCGCTGAGCACATATGTGCCGCGTTTGACGCGGATAAGCGCTCCCTCCTTGATCGCCCGGTTGACCAGCCCGTAACGGCGCGCAGCGCTCCCGCCAACAAGCTCGGCGAGCTGTCGCTCGTCAAGGATGCGGGAGCTAAGACCTGCCGCTAAAATCTCTTTTGTCAAAACCGTCATAAAATTCTCAATACTTCCAATATATGAAAGTTTCAAGAATTTTATAGAAATAAGCTGGCTGCTTTGCGCAATGCGGACTGATTGAGCTTCGCCGACCCCACCTAAGAGGGGAGGGGACTCTGAGTGGACGAGCTCTGGCGGCCGAATGGCGGTGCGTCGGCTCAAACTTACGGAGAAATCCCATGATCAAGTCAATTCCAATGAACAAGCTTGTCGCTTCACCCCGAAACGTACGCAAGCGCTCCGACCCGGCGGCCGATGCCGAACTCAAGGCGAGCATTGCAGCGCACGGCCTTTTGCAAAACCTTGTAGTCCGTGAAGGCAAGAAGGGACAGTTCGAGGTCGAGGCAGGCGAACGGCGCCGCAAAGCCTTGCTCGCCCTTGCGGCTGACAAACATCTGTCGCGAATGTTTCCCATCATGTGCTTGGTTTGCCACGATCGAGATCCGTTTCGATGGCTACGGCGACAGCGGTACGATCGAACAAACCACCTTCTTTGGTGCCGATGGCACGGTGGTCGAATGCCCAGACATCCCCGTTTCGTGCGAGGGCAGG